>CALVRT010000046.1 GCA_944358735.1 uncultured Bacilli bacterium
AAATTTGATAAAGTTAATAATGATTTAACTAATTTACAATTATTTAACCAAAAGAAATTTGCCATTATGATGCCAATTATGTATTTAATTATGTATGGAGTAACGTTAGCTATTTATTTCGTTGGGGCTTATTTAATTGAAGAAGCTGGTATGGCTGATAAAATAACTATTTTTGGTAATATGATTGTCTTTAGTTCATATGCTATGCAAGTAATAATGTCATTCTTAATGCTAGCCATGATATTTATGATTTTACCAAGGGCTGAAGTATCAGCTAAACGTATTAATGAAGTTTTAGATACTAAAAATATGATTATTCCTGGGACTTTTGATGGCAAGACGCCAGAAGTAGGGACTGTTGAGTTTAAAAATGTTTACTTTAAATATGATGATGCCGATGAATATTTATTAGAAAATATTTCATTTAAAGCTAATAAAGGGGAAACTGTCGCTTTTATTGGGTCAACCGGTAGTGGTAAAAGTACCCTTATTAATTTAGTTCCAAGATTTTACGATGCCACGGAAGGCGAAGTTTTAGTCGACGGAATTAATGTTAAAGAATATGCGCCGGCCGCTTTAAATAACCGTTTAGGCTATGTACCGCAAAAGGCGGTAATGTTTAATGGAAGCGTTAACTATAATATTGCTTATGGAGAAAATGGTAAAGGTCAAATTAGCGAACAAAAAATTAAAGAAGCAGCTAAAGTAGCTCAAGCTTCGGAATTTGTTGAAAAAATGGACGATAAATATGAAACCCATATTGCAAGCGGTGGTACTAACGTATCTGGAGGTCAAAAACAACGTTTAGCAATTGCTAGAGCGATTGCTAGAGACCCAGAAATATATATCTTTGATGATTCTTTTTCAGCTTTGGACTATAAAACTGACGCTATTTTAAGAAAAGAATTGAAAGAATATACTAAAGATGCCACCAGTTTAATTGTTGCTCAAAGAATTGGAACAATTATGAATGCCGATAAAATCGTGGTTTTAGATAGTGGTAAATGTGTTGGAATGGGCACGCATAAAGAGTTATTAAAAACATGCGAAGTCTATAAAGAAATTGCTTTATCACAATTGTCAAAGGAGGAGTTAGAAAATGCATGACGAAAATAATCAAAAGCCTCCAATGAGAGGGCCTGGAGCTAGAGGTGCTGCGGAAAGTGCTAAAGATTTTAAAGGCTCTTTTAAACGTTTATTTCATGAATTAGATATTTATAAAGTATTAATTTATACCGCCTTTGTATTAGCAATATTAGGGTCAATCATTTCGATACTCGCCCCTAATAGATTATCTGATTTAACAGATGAAATCTCTAAAGGTTTGGTTGTTAAGACTGACAATTTAGAAACACTTTCTACAGAAATTGAAAAACAAGTTAATGAAGAAACATTAGCCGAAAAAATGCCAAAAATATTAGCGTTTGATTTAAGTGAAGATAATATAGCTAAAGTCATGAGTTTAGACATTAGTAATCAAGATAAAGAAGCTTTTACTAAATCATTAGAAGATTTACAAAATGGTGATACCGAAAGTTTAAGTAAATTACCTGATAGTATTTTAGAAATTATTTTACCAACTACAACTTATGAAGGTGAAAAAATAACAACTGAAGATAAAATTGCCTTATTAAAGTCTGGTGATGAACTTAACTTATCAAAAAGCTTACAAAATGTTTTATTTACCGAAATAACGGTTGATGGAGTTAAGGTTTCAGCTCCTAGCCAGTATGAGTTTATTAAAGCAATGAGTGAACTTGATAAAGATGCTGAAGCTTCAGAACTTTATAAAAAGATTGATGAAATGCCAAAAGATATTAGAGATGTTTTAACGCCGACAATTAATTTTGATGTTGTTAAACAATTGGCTTTAATTCTTGTAATAATGTATTTAGTTAGTGCTTTATGTACTTATTTTCAGTCAATTTGTATGACTAATGTGGCTAATAAGTTTGCTAATCGGTTAAGAAGACAAATTTCAATTAAAATTAATAGATTACCGCTTAAATATTTTGATAAGCATCAAGTTGGTGATACTCTTTCAAGGGTAACAAATGACGTTGATACAATTGCCCAGTCAATGAACCAATCACTAGCCTCTTTAGTAAGTAGTATAACTTTATTTGTTGGAACTATTGTTATGATGTTTATTACTAACTGGATTCTGGCTTTAACAGCAATTGTTTCTAGTCTTATTGGTTTTCTTGGTATGATGGGTATTTTAAAACGTTCTCAAAAATATTTTACCGCAAGGCAGCGGGAACTTGGTAATTTAAACGGTCATATTGAAGAAATTTATTCTGGACTTAACGTCGTTAGAACATACAATGGCCAAGATGAAGCTGATGAAAAATTTGACCTTTATAACAAAAAAGTTTATGATGCTAATCGCAAAAGTCAATTTTTGTCAGGATTAATGCAGCCGACAATGATGTTTATTGGTAATTTTGGTTATGTAGCTGTATGTATTGTTGGAGCGTTACTAACGATGAATAATGTTATTTCCTTTGGAGTTATTGTGGCTTTTATTGTATATGTAAGATTATTTACGTCGCCACTTTCACAAATCGCGCAAGCCTTTACTTTACTTCAGTCTAGTGTCGCCGCTAGTGAACGTGTTTTTGAGTTTACAGATGCTGCCGAAATGATAGATGAAAGTAATTTAACGAAAAAGCTACCCAAAGAAAAGGCTAAAGGCAATATTAGCTTTGAAAATGTTACATTTAAATACGATGATAGCGACCATTTAATTATCAAAGGTTTTACGGCGGATGCCAAAGCAGGTCAAAAAATCGCTATAGTTGGGCCAACTGGGGCTGGAAAAACAACAATGGTTAATCTTCTTATGAAATTTTACGAAATAAATTCCGGAGATATTAAAATAGATGGTATTTCGATTAATGAACTTACTAGAGAAAATATTCATGATTTATTTACAATGGTTCTTCAAGATACATGGATGTTCCAAGGAACTATTAAAGAGAATATTGTTTATAATCAAGAAGATATTCCGGAAGAAGAAGTTGTTAGAGTTTGTAAAGAAGTAGGCCTAGACCACTTTATTAGAACTTTACCAGATGGTTATAATACCATTGTTTCTGATAATGACAGTGTTTCTGCCGGTCAAAGACAATTAATTACCATTGCTAGAGGTATGCTTAAAAATTCCCCATTTTTAATTCTGGATGAAGCTACTTCTAACGTTGATACGAGAACTGAAGAAATTGTTCAAAGAGCTATGGATAAGCTAACAAAAGGTCGGACTTCATTTATTATCGCTCACCGGTTATCAACAATTAAAAATGCAGATTTAATTTTAGTTTTAAATCAAGGTGATATTATTGAGCAGGGAACACATGAAGAACTACTAGCCCAAGGTGGCTTTTACGCAAAATTATATAATTCACAATTTGAAAAATAATCAATATTTTAAAAAAAACATAAAAAATGTACAAAACTTGACATTTTTTCTAAAAAGTAGTAGAATTATAAAGTATTATTTTAGGAGGTGGGTTTATGGTTTATATTGATGAATATAAGACTTTAAGAGCTATTAATAATTGTTTAAAAAATTTCAGTCCATCTATGGATATCGATACATATGAATTGATTGAAGCTTTTGTTGAAAACCCTTATAATACTAGTAAGGAAGAATATCAGCAAATACAAGATTTTATTAATGAAAATACTAAAATAACTGAAGAATTTGCCGTTTATTACAATATTGATTTAGCTGAAAAATTTAAACATATTGGACCTTATAAACCATCTTTACCATTGGCTAGGGTTAAAAAGGTAACCTTTAAGAAAGAAAGCATTCCAGCTGAAGCTAAAATAATTAGTATAGACTTTAAACCAGAACCTAAAACAACTTCAAAAGTATTTAAGAAAGCCGCTTAAATACTTTTTTTCTTGCTCTTATATAAATTAAATGATATAATGTTTAAGTATTAAATATAATTATATGAGGAGGAATTATGTTATTAATTTATATTATTTTAGGGATAGTCCAAGGTTTTACTGAACCAATTCCCGTATCATCTAGTGGACATTTAACCATTTTTCAAAATCTTTTTAATTTAGATGCTTTGAATGATTTGAATTTTGCTATTTTTACTAATTTTGGTAGCTTTATCGCGATTGTTATCGTTTTTAGACAAGATATTTTAAATTTAATTAAAGATTTCTTTGGTTATTTAAAAACAAAAAGAACGCAATATAAAGATGGTTTTAATTACTGTATTTTAATCATTATTGGCACGATTCCAGCGGGAATTGTTGGCTTTTTAACTAAAGATTTTATTGAAGAAAAGTTAACAAATGTTAAATTGGTTGGTGTGGCTTTATTGATTACGGCCTTATTCTTATTTTTAATTAGAAAACTTAAGGGTTATAAAAAAGATAAAGCAATTACTAAATTAGATGCTTTAAAAATTGGTTTATTTCAAATGGTAGCTTTATTTCCCGGTATTAGCCGTAGTGGAGCAACATTAGTTGGTGGTATGTTCTCTGGATTAACAAGGGAAGCAGCCTTTAAATTTTCATTTATGCTTTATATTCCAATTAGTTTAGCAACAATGGGCCTTGGAGTAGTTGATGTTGTCCAGACTGGTATTTCTAGTGATTTATTAATCGGTTATATTGTCGGCGCTATCGTAGCCGGTATTGTGACTTATTTTGCGACTAACTGGTTTAAAGGTGTTATGCTTAAAGGTAAACTTATTTACTTTGTTTACTACTGTTTAATTGCTGGAACTTTGGTTATTTTATTTTTATAACAAGGACTAAACCTTGTTTTTTTCACCAAAAACACACAGTTTTGTAGTATAATGATATATAGGAGGCGAAGTATGAAGTTACTTATTGTTGATGATGAAAAATTAATTAGAGAAGTTATAAATGAATATGCAAAGTTAGAAAACTTTGAAATAATGGAAGCAAATAACGGTGAAGAAGCTTTAGATATTGTTAACCGAGAGAATATTGATTTAATAATTTTAGATATTATGATGCCTAAAATGGATGGATTAACTTTTTTAAGAGAAATGAAAAAAATTAAAGATATTCCTGTTATTATTTTATCAGCCAGAGGCGAAGAATACGATAAATTAACTGGCTTTGATTTAAATGCAGATGATTATATAACAAAACCTTTTAGCCCTAAAGAATTAATGGCTAGAGTAAAAGCGGTTTTAAAGCGGTGTAAAGGTAGTGCGAGTGACTTCTTTGAATTTGAGGATTTAAAGATAGATTTTAAAGCGCATAGTGTTTATATTGGCGAGGAAGAAATCCGTTTAACACCTAAAGAATATGAATTATTAATTTATTTTACGGAAAATGAGAATATCGCCCTTTCAAGGGATGTTCTATTAAATAAACTTTGGGGCTATGACTTTTACGGTGATGACCGAACGGTTGATACCCATATTAAAATGCTTCGAAATAATTTAGGTAAATACCGTGATTTAATTATGACTGTTAGAGGGGTAGGTTATAAGTTTGTCCTTCCTAAAAAGCAAGATAAGAGCCATTAAAACTTTTTTTACAGAAAAAATTAAACATAATAGTTTAGTTACAAATGTATGGCTTTTTTTAATTGTTTTTTCGGTATTTATTCTAACTTTTTTATGGATTTTCCAGATATTATTTCTTGGAAGTTATTATAAAAGTTATAAAACCAAAGAGTTAAATAATGCAGCTTCAGAACTAGCCGAGGCATATCAAACTAATAATCTGGAATCAATGGATTCTATTGCTTTTAGAAATGATATTTGTATTGAAATATATGATGAACGCAATAACGAATATAGTGGAACTTATTTTAACCAAGGCTGTATTGAGTTTGGAAATAAAAACTTCGCAGTTAAGAAAAACTTTATTAATAGTGGTTTAGACCATAAAAGTTATAATTTAATTAATAATCAGTTTAATAACAATACTTTAATTTATGCTTTAAAATTAGATAATGAAACATATGCCTTTTTAAATGCCTCTTTAGTTCCGATTGATTCAACAGTTGATATTTTAAGGTCCCAGCTTATTTATATTACTTTAATTGTTTTGATTTTGTCGCTTATTGTTGGTTATTTTATTTCTAAAAAAATATCTAATCCAATTACAAAGATTAATGAGGATGCCAAGAAAATGGCTGAAGGTGATTACCGAGTTAAATTCTCGACCAATGAAGATATTTATGAAATAAATGAGTTAGTTGATACTTTAAACTATGCGAAAACGGAGCTTTCAAAAACGGATGAACTTAAAAGAGATTTGATGGCTAATGTTGGGCATGATTTGAAAACGCCATTAACGATGATTAGGGCTTATGCGGAAATGGTTCGTGATTTAACTTATAATAATAAAGAAAAAAGAGAAAATAATTTAAATATAATTATTAATGAAACTGAAAGGCTTAATTTACTTGTAAGTGATATTTTAGATTTATCATATTTACAGACTAATAGTGATTTAACTTATGAAGATTTTGATTTAGTTAAAATGATAGATGAAATTATTGGAAGATTTAATATTTTAACGGAAAAAGAAAATTATCATTTTATTTTAGAGAAACCAAAAGATGAAATTATAGTCAAAGCTGACAAAAAAAGAATTTATCAAGTTATATACAATTTAATTAATAACGCTATTAATTATACTGGTAAAGATAAAAAGGTTTATATCATAATAGAAGAAAAAAATAACTGTTACCGAGTAAATATTAAAGATACTGGTAAAGGTATTAATGAAGAAGAATTAAAACATATTTGGGATAAATATTATCATAGTGATAAAAAACATAAACGTAATGAATATGGTACTGGACTAGGTCTATCGATTGTTAAAAATATTTTACAAAACCATAACTTTAAATATGGCGTTGATACTTCTTCTAAAGGAACAACATTCTATTTTGAAATAAAGAAAGACCATTTTAAAACCACTAAATAAAGTGGTTTTTTCGTAGTATTTTTTGGATTTCTTTTTGTTCAGTGATTTCATCAGTACTTGCATCAATATTTTCAACATTAGGAAATAACTTCATTAATAGTTCATATCCTTCTTTGGCTTTAGTTAAAGTATCAATGTTTTCGCTTTTATCTAAAGGTTTATCTCTTTTTAAAATTCTTTCTATAGCAGTATTAGGGTCAATGTCAAAATATAAAATTAAATCAGGGTCTTGAAGTATTTTTAGAGCATTTCTAATTAATTTTAAACAATGAACATCATAGGCATAAGCATAAGCTAAAAAACAAGGTAAATATCTATCGTATAAAATAAAATCATAATCATAGATATCTTTATTTTGTAATTTTAAATAATATTTTAATATTTCAATTCCACTTTTGGCTTCTAACATTAAATCTAATAATTTACTTTGTCCCATTTCATTTAAGGGATGATAACCAGCTTTAGCAATCAAAACTTTTTTTGGCGTTAAAAAATCTTTTACTAATTTTAACTGCGTCGTTTTTCCGCTACCATCAATCCCGCAAAAGGCTATTGTTTTGGCTTTCATTTTATCCCTCCTAACGTTAAGATATTTTATTTATTAAATTATTATGATATAATTTTATATAAGGTGGTAAGATGATTTATTTAATATATGGTACTAAAAATTATTTTATTGATAAATGTGTTAAAGACATTTCAAAAGATTTTGAAGATATAAATATTAGTAAATTTGATTTAGATAATACTAATCTTAATGATGTTATTGATGACTGTATGACGATATCAATGTTTGCTAATAGAAAACTCGTTATATGTGAAAATGCTAGTATATTTAGTCCTACAGGAAAAACATCAGTTGAACTTGAAAATTATTTAAATAACCCTAATTCTTTAACAACTTTAGTTTTTGTTTTAAATAGTGATAAAGTTGATAAGAGAAAAAAAATAACTAAATTAATTAAAGAAAAAGGAGAAATCAAAGAATTTTGTGACAATGAAAATCCTAGTACTTTTGTTAAGCGAAGTTTAAAAGATTATCAAATAGATAATAGTGTAGTAAATTTATTAATTGACCGAGTTGGCGATAATATTTTAACATTAGAAAGTGAAATTAATAAGATAAAATTGTATAAAGATGATAAAGTTATTACTAAAGACGATATTTTTAAATTAACAAGTAAAGCAGCTTATGACGATATTTTTAAATTAATTGATTATATTATTAACGATAACAAAGATAAGGCTTTAGAAACCTTAAATGAAATGCTTAAAAATGGGGAAGAAGTAATTAAAATTATTATTATTTTGGCTAATCAAATTAGACTTCTTTATCAAGCAAAAACTTTACAAACTAAAGGCTTTTCAGAAAAAAGTATTGCGGAAACTTTAAAAGTACATCCTTATAGAATAAAACTTGCTTTACAAAACGGAAGAAAATATAGTAGTGAATCTTTACTTAATAATTTAAAAGCTTTAGCAGATATTGACTTTGGAATTAAAAGTGGAAAGTTAAATAAAGATTTAGCATTAGAAATGTATATTTTAAGTCAGAATGAAAATAAATTTTAACATTAAATTGATTATTTTATGATGATTATATTGTATGAACAAATGCCAAGATAGAAAAATTCTTATGATATTAAAAATGCAGATTACTGCATTTTTTCTATTTTAGAAAGTACATTGGCAAGATTAGCTTCATATTTACTACTATTTTTAGGGACATAATATTTTCTACCTATTAATTCATCAGGTAAATATTGTTGTTTGACAAAACTGCCTTTATAACTATGAGGATATTTATAGTCTTTAGAATTGGTTTGTAAGTGTTTGGGAACTTTACCTGTACTTCCTTTATAAATGTCGTTTAAGGCTTTATCGATTGCCATTTCCGCGGTATTAGATTTAGGTGACAAGGTCATATCAATAACTATTTCACTTAAAGGAATTCGTGCTTCTGGAAAGCCAAGTCTTTCCGCCGCATTAATCGCCGCATTTAGTCTTGGACCAATACTTGGATTAGCAAGACCAATATCTTCATAAGCAATTACTGAAAGCCTTCTAGTGATAATATCCATGTCTTCGGCTGCAATTAATTTAGCTAAATAATGTAAAGCAGCCTGAACATCACTACCTCTTATTGATTTTTGAAAAGCACTGATAGTGTCATAATAACCATCATCATTTTTATCAATATATAAACTTGGTTTATTATTTATTTTAGTAACGAGTTCTTTAGTGATATGATAATCATCACTACTATAATAAGCGATTTCTAAAGTATTGTAAGCGCTTCTTAAATCCCCGCCTGAAAGCTGGGCGATTAAGGTTAAAGCATCGTCATCTAATTTAATATTTTCAAGGTGTTTTAAAGCTTTATTTAAAGCATCGATAATATCTTCTTCTTTTAAGGCTTTAAGTTCAAATATTTGGCATCTACTTCTAATTGCTGGATTAATCGCATGATACGGATTAGCTGTTGTCATCCCGATTAAAGTAATTACGCCATTTTCTAAATAGGGAAGAAGCAAGTCTTGTTTATCTTTATTAAGCCGATGTATTTCGTCCATAATTAAGACAAAATTTTCTTTAGTTTTAGCGAGTTTTATAACTTCATCGAAGTCTTTTTTACTATTAATAACGGCATTTAAAAAGGCATATTCTAAAGAAAGCTCATTAATTAAAGTATAAGCTAAAGTTGTTTTACCAGTTCCCGGAGGACCATATAAAATCATTGAAAATAGTCTTTTATTTTTAATTAAATTACTAATTATTTTATTCTCACCAACTAAATGTTTTTGCCCAATAATATCATTTAAAGTATTAGGCCTTATTTTATCTGCAAGTGGTTTCATATATATCACTTCCTAATAAAATATTATATCAGAAATAGAGTGATATAAAAATAATTTTTAGTTTTTTTGCGAAATAATAGTAAGGCAATCGCTTAAAAATAAATTAAAACATTTGTAAAGGACATTAAATGTTGAAAAATAAGGGAAAATTGTATAATATAGCTTTATTCAAATTTATATCATTTAAAAAAACTCGAGAAGATTGACTTGGATATAATTATATGAAACGTTTGATTTTTCTTTATTTTATTGGTCTATTAGTTGTCAATAGATTTTGCGATTATTTTTTAAGCGATTGCCATATAAAATTTGTATTATTTCTAAATATTTGATAAAATATTATAGGTGGTTATATGGATGACTGTGAAAATAAAAAAGAAGAATTTCGTCAGTATTTGTTATTAGAAAAGAAATATAGTGATAATACAGCTAATTCTTATATTGAAGATTTAGAAACATTTATAAAATATTTTAAAAATAAAAAGTCTTTAAAAAATATAAATAGAAATGATATTAATGATTATATAACTTATTTATCTAATAACTTATCCGCTAAAAGTGTATCAAGACATATAAGTAGTTTAAAAACCTTTTATAAATACTTATTACTTGATAACTATGTAAGTGTTAGTCCAGCGGCCCATTTAAAAGTACCAAAACTAGCTAAAAGCTTACCTAAAATCCTATCAGAAGAAGAAGTAGATAAACTTTTAGATGTTAAGTTAACTGATGATTATAGCTACCGTAATAAAGCAATGCTTGAGCTTATGTATAGTAGTGGTTTAAGAGTAAGTGAACTTATTAATTTAAAAGTAACTGATATTGATTTTGAAATGAATTTAGTTAGAGTTTATGGTAAAGGAAGTAAAGAAAGAATTGTCCCTTTAGGTGATTATGCACTTGATGCTTTAAGAGAATACATTAATAATCATAGAGGTGGTTTACTAAAAAAACAAGCAACTGATTATTTATTCTTAAATAGTAGAGGTACTAATATGACTAGACAAGCTTTCTTTAAAATAATAAAAAAACAGGCTTTTGAAGCGGGAATTAAATCAGAAATATCACCGCATACTTTAAGACACTCCTTTGCTTCTCATTTACTTACTCACGGGGCTGATTTAAGGACTATTGGTGAACTTTTAGGACATGCTGATGTATCTTCAACGCAAATATATACACATTTAAGTAATGCGAAATTACATCAAAATTATGTGGACAGTCATCCACACGGAAAGTAGGGAATATGATGAATGAATTTATGAAACAAGCTTATGATGCTTCAATGATTAATGCTTACGATGGTTTTGAAACGGGAGGACCGTTTGGAGCAGCTATTGTTAAAGATGGTAAAGTAATTGCTGTGGCTAATAATACCGTTTTATTGTCACATGACCCAACCGCACACGCGGAAATAAATGTTATTAGAAAAGCCTGCGCCATCCTGCACACGCACGATTTATCTAAATGTACTTTATATACAAGTTGTTATCCTTGCCCAATGTGTTTAGGAGCGATTATTTGGGCTAATATTCCAGAAGTATATTATGGTAATACCAAAGAAGAAGCTGCCGAAATAGGCTTTCGTGACGACCAAATTTATGACGTTATAAGAAATATTAACAGACAAAAGAAATGGGAACATTTAAAACTTGAACAACTCGACCACGATATTACAATAAAAGCTTTTAAGGAGTTTAAAAAGAAACATGGAAGTACCTATTAAATGGAATAAAGAAAATTATAATGATTTTTTAAAACGTTTAAAAGGTTTAGAAGATACTGAATATAAAACATTTCATAAAAAATTATTAAAAAATGATAGTATTAAAGTAATAGGCATTAGAACACCTAATTTAAGAAAAATTGCTAAACAAATAAAGGATGAACCGGGATTTTTAAAGTATAATACGCATACTTATTACGAAGAAAATATTTTAGCAGCTTTAGTTATCAGTAAACTTAAAGATAATCTTTTTGAATATATTGATGATTTTATTCCTTATATTGATAATTGGGCGGTTAATGATATTTTTGCTGGGTCTTTAAAACAATTTAAAAATATTGATATTAATTATATAAATAAATATTTAGAAAGTAGCAACCCTTGGAGTATTCGTTTAGGACTTACTTTACTCTTGAGTCATTATGTTGATGATAAAAATATCGATAAAGTTTTAGAAATGAGCGAAAAAGTTACTAATAAGGATTATTATGTAGAAATGGCTAATGCTTGGCTACTTTCTATTTGTTATATAAAATTTCCTAAACAAACTGAAGATTTTTTTAAAAAAGCCACATTAGATGATTTTACATTTAATAAAACTATTAGTAAAATATGTGACTCTTATAGAGTGTCAAAAGAAGATAAATTAAGATTAAAAGAGTTAAAGAAAGGAAGAAAATAATGGAAAAAATAATATTAACCGGCGACCGGCCAACAGGAAAACTTCATTTAGGACATTATGTTGGTTCTTTAAAACAACGTGTAGAACTTCAAAATAAAGGCGATTTTAAAGAAATGTATGTTATGATAGCTGATGCTCAAGCTTTAACGGATAATGCTGATAATCCCGAAAAAATAAGAGAAAATATTATTGAGGTAGCTTTAGATTATTTATCAGTTGGTTTAGACCCGAGTAAAATAACGATATTTATTCAGTCAGCTGTACCTGAACTTACCGAGTTTACATTTTATTATATGAATTTAGTTACTTTATCAAGGTTAGAACGTAATCCTACCGTTAAAAGTGAAATAAATCAAAAAGGTTTTGAAACTAGTTTACCAATGGGATTTTTGACTTATCCAGTTAGTCAAACTTCAGATATTACAGCGTTTAAAGCAAATATTGTTCCAGTTGGTGACGACCAGCTACCAATGCTTGAACAATCAAGAGAAATTGTTCGGTCATTTAACAATATTTATGGGGAAGTTTTAGTAGAACCTAAAGCGATGCTTTCGAATAATGAAGTTTGTAAAAGGCTTCCGGGAACTGATGGTAAAGCTAAAATGAGTAAATCAATTGGTAACTGTATTTATTTATCAGATTCTAAAGAAGAAGTTGAAAGAAAAGTTATGAGTATGTATACTGACCCTAACCATATCAAGGTCGAAGACCCTGGTAATACCAAAGATAATCCAGTTTTTATTTATTTAGAAGCATTTGTAACAGATGAACACTTTAAAAAATATTTGCCAGAATATCAAAACTTGAATGAACTTAAAACTCATTATGAAAAGGGTGGTCTTGGTGATATGAAGGTTAAAAGATTTTTAGCCAATGTTTTAAATACTGAATTAGAGCCAATTAGACAAAGAAGAAAAGAATATGAGGGCAAAATTAAAGAAGTATATCAAATATTAGAAGAAGGTAGTAAAAAAGCTCAAAGTAAAGCGGCAGAGACTTTAAAAGAAGCTAAAGCCGCAATGAAAATCAATTATTTTGAAGATGAAGCTTTAATAAATTCTCATATTGCTAAATATAGAGAAGAAGCCTAAAAAGCTTTTTCTAATTAATGAAAGGAAAATATACGTATTCAGAAGAAATAAAATTAAAAAATGAAAAAGAAGAATTGGACCGTAATACTTATCGTAAACAAATAATAAGTACTATTAATAATCCTAATATTAATACTGAAGAAAAAGGTCAATTATTAGATGCTTTAGCTAATCGTTATCAAGTTGACAGTGAAAAGAAATTTGCAGGTCAAGTATTTGATAAACCTAAAGTTAAAGGGCCTATTAAAAGACGTTAATTCATATTTGCATTTTAATAATAAATATGTTATACTATAATTGCATTTGAACAAAATGCATATAATTTAAAAAAGCGGCGATTCCGGTCATAATCAGGAACTTAAAAAAGTGGCGATTCCGGTCATAATCAGGAACTTAAAAAAAGTGGCGATTCCGGTCATAATCAGGAACTTAAAAAAGTTAAAGTTAGAGATAATTTCTCTAATTTTTTTAAAAAGATTGAAATACATTTGTTCGTATGTTATAATTATGTATAAGCAAGGGGGAGATTATAATGAATAAACGATTAAAACTTGTTATTATAGATAAAAATTATTGTGATTATTTAAGGAAATATGATAACAAAGTTCCATATAATTTTGACAAAAAACAAAATAGACCATTTGTTGGTGTATTATTTAGTATTGGACAAATAAAGTATTTCGCACCTTTAGCAAGCCCAAAACCCAAACACTTAATAATGAAAGATACAATTGATTTTCTTAAAATAGATGGAGGTACTTTGGGGGCTATTAATTTTAATAATATGATACCTGTTACTAGTAAAAATGTTACTTTATTAGATTTAAAAAAACAAGATATAAAATATCAAAAACTATTAAGTTCACAACTTTATTGGCTAAATAGAAATATTGATTTAATTTATATGCATTCGAAATTTTTATATGACTCATATATCAATAAAACAGTTCCTAAATATATTACTAAAAGATGTTGCAATTTTAAATTATTAGAAGAGAAATGTATAGAATATAATACTGTCAAAAATTAATTTGCATTTTAATAATAAATATGTTATACTATAATTGCATTTGAAGAAAATGCATATAATTTAAAAAAGCGGTGATTCCCGGCCATAACAAGGGAACGAAAAAAGTGGCGATTCCCGGCCATAACAAGGGAACGAAAAAAGCGGTGATTCCCGGCCATAACAAGGGTATGAAAAAAGTCAAGTTAGAGAGCACACTCTAACTTTTATTTTTATTCAAAAAAGGCTTGTCATACATTTGTTTTCGCGGTATAATAGTTACCATTAAATTGTAGAAAGGATGACTATTATGGAAGAATTGAAGCTAGTTATTATAGATAAAAATTATTGTGATTATTTAAGAAAATATGATAACAAAGTACCTTATAACTTTGATAAAAAACAAAATAGACCATTTGTTGGTGTATTATTTAATATTGGAAAAATAAAGTATTTCGCGCCACTAGCAAGTCCAAAACCTAAACATTTGAAAATGCATAATACAGTTGATTTTCTTAAAATAGATAGAGGTATCTTGGGAGCTATTAATTTTAATAATATGATACCAGTTTTAAATGATAATATTACTTTGTTAAATTTAGAGGCAAAATATTTAAGTGAACCTGAAGCCGAATATCAATTATTGTTACAAAAACAAATACGTTGGTTAAATCGTCATAATTACCAAGTACTTAACAGGTCCAAGCATCTATATAATATGTATAACAATAACCACCTTGATAAAAATATTGCTAAAAGATGTTGCAATTTTAAATTACTAGAAGAAAAATGTATAGAGTATAATACTGTCAAAAATTAAAATAATGTTATGTATAACAAGTGATTTAGCGAAAATGTTACTTGTTTTTTTCTTTTTTTGATATAGTAGTTTTGAAGGGAGGAATTGAAATGAAAGAAAATAAAGAAGATTTATTAGTTAATGATTATAATCCAACATCAGAATTAGATGACTATAAGAAATATAATCAAAAACCTGAAGCAGCTAATAATGAGGAATATACAGATTCCAAAAAACAAATGGCAGAAGAAAGTATGGCTTTGGAAGTGGCATATAAAGCTTATCAAAAAAGAGTCAGTGAAATTTGTAATTTGAAAATTGATGCTGACTTAAGAAAAAAATATCTTAGAGAAGCTGCTGAAGCATATGATGCCGCAGTTGAACGTATCCAAAATCCTTATGCTCAGTATAAACAAAGTAATGGCAAAACTAGATAGTTAGAGAATTCTCTAACTTTTATTTTGTTTAAAATACGTGTATAATATAGATGTGGTGAAAAGTTATGAAAAAAATATTAATTATTGAAGATGATACAACTATAAATGTCGAATTAAAAGAAATGCTGGATAATGCTGGTTATGAAGGTGTTATTTTAAAAGACTTTGATAATAGCCTTGACGAGATAACAAACATAAATCCTGATTTAATTTTGCTCGATATTAATATTCCAAAAATAAATGGGCAAATGCTACTTAAGGAACTTCGTAAATCATCTAATATTCCAGTAATAATGGTTACTAGTAGAAAAAGTGAAGTTGATGAAGTTTTATCAATGAGCTATGGAGCTGACGATTATGTAACAAAACCTTATAATCCAACGCTTTTACTACTTAAAATAAATGCTGTTTTAAAAAGGACTAATATTCCTACTAACTTCATAAACTATCACGGCGTTAAAGTAATTCAAGCTAAAGGTATTATAAAAAAAGATGATTTAGAAATAATTTTAACAAAAAATGAAATGATAATTTTAAATTGTTTATTAAATAATATTGGTAATATCGTAACTAGAGATGATTTAATGACCGATTTGTGGAATAATAAAGAATATATTAATGATAACGCTCTATCAGTTAATATAAGTAGGTTAAGAAGTAAATTAAAAGAAGCTGGTATTGATGATGCTATTGAAACTAGAAAAGGTCAGGGATATATTTTAAAATGAAATTAAGAAAATATATCAAAGATAAATGGGTCACCATTATTATTTCATTTTTCTTCTTATTAATTACCATATCCTTTTTAATTGCTTTTAAAGTATCATTAGAATTAATTATCGCTTTAACTATAACCTTTATCTTGTTTATAATTATTATTTTCATTTATAAATTTTACCGAAAAAAACACTATTATGATGTTTTCTTAAATAATTTAGATAGATTAGACCAAAAATATCTAATCTCCGAATTAATTAAAAAGCCTAATTTTTATGAGGGAGAGATTCTTTATGAATCCATCTATGAAATAGATAAATCAATGACTGAAAGAGTTAGTGAATATAAACAAAGTGTTAAAGATTTTAAAGAATTTATAGAGCTTTGGATTCACGAAGTAAAAATACCACTCGCATCTCTTTCCTTAATCGTTCATAACAATAAAAGTGCGGTTAATAAAAAAATTAAAGAACAAATTAATCATTTAGAAGATTATACTGAACAAATTCTTTATTATGTTCGTAGCGAAAATCCCGAAAAAGATTATTTAATAAAAAAATGTTCTTTAGATGAAATTGTGAAAAATGTGGCTTTAAAAAATCAAGATAACTTTCGTTATAAGCATACCGATTTTATCGTTAGCGATTTAGATAAAACCATTTTAACTGACTCTAAATGGCTGGAATTTATTATTAATCAAATAGTTAGTAATAGTTTAAAATATCAGAGAGAAAACCCTTATATTAAAATAACCGCTTTAGAAAAAAAAGATGAAATTCAGTTAATTATCTTTGATAATGGAAAGGGGATAAGTTCGAGTGACCTGCCAAGGGTTTTTGAAAAATCATTTACTGGTGAGAACGGGAGAGACACTAGTAAATCTACAGGTATGGGGTTATATATATGCTATAATCTTTGTCAAAAACTCGGTCATACAATAAAAATAGAATCCGTTAAAGACAAATTTACGAAAGTAACGATTAGTTTTGCGAAAGATACTTTAGTTTAATCTTTCAAAAATGTAAGATGTAGTAAGATTAAACAAATGATTTTTTCTTTCTTTTTTTATATAATGATTTCAGAAAGGAGAAAAATTATGAATATTTTAAAAATTAGAAATGTAGAGAAGTATTATGGTAGTCGTTCTAGTTTAACGAAAGCGATTGATAATATTTCATTTGATGTCGATAAAGGTGAGTTTGTCGCTATTATGGGAGCCAGTGGTAGTGGAAAAACAACTTTACTTAACTGTATTAGTACTATTGATAGAGTTACTGCAGGTCACATTTTAGTAAGTGGTGAAGATATTACGACGTTAAAAGGTAATAATTTAAATAAATTTAGAAGGGAAGAATTAGGTTTTATTTTCCAAGACTTTAATTTACTTGATACCTTAACAGCTTATGAAAATATTGCCCTTGCTTTATCTATTCAAAACACAAAATATCCAGAAATTAACGTCAAAGTTAAAGAAGTGGCTAAAGCCTTAAATATCAGTAATATTTTAAATAAATATCCTTATCAATTATCTGGAGGTCAAAAACAACGCGTGGCCGCGGCCAGGGCAATTATTACTAATCCTAAACTAGTTTTAGCCGATGAGCCAACAGGAGCACTAGACTCTAAAAGTAGTCGGATGCTTTTAGAAAGTTTTGATGCTTTAAACGAACAATATGAGGCAACAATTTTAATGGTTACCCATGATGCCCTAGCTGCTAGTTATGCAAATAGAGTAATCTTTATTAAAGATGGTAAAATTTTTAACGAACTTATTAAAGGTAATGATACTAGAAAAGAATTTTTTGATAAAATTATCGATGTTGTTACGCTACTTGGAGGCGATTTAAACGATGCTTTATAAGCTATCCTTACGTAACATCAAGAAAAGTTTTAAAGATTATGCTATTTATTTTGTAACTTTAATGCTCGGTGTAGCTATATTTTATATTTTTAATGCGATTGATAGTCAAACAGTATTAATTAATGTTACAAAGTCAACTAGGGAAATTATTAACCTTATGGTTAATATGTTATCGGGCGTAAGTGTATTTGTTTCAATTATTTTAGGTTTTTTGATTATTTATGCGAGCCGATTTTTAATAAAAAGACGAAACAAAGAGTTTGGAATTTATTTAACTTTAGGTATGAGCAAACGAAAAATAGGAACAATCTTACTTATTGAAACAATTATTATCGGCCTTTTATCTCTTGCTACTGGATTAGTCGCCGGGGTATTGTTATCACAGTTAATGAGCGTTTTTGTCGCTAATATGTTTGAAGCCGATATGACAAAATTTACTTTTATCGTTTCTAGCGAGGCCATTATCAAAACAATTATTTATTTTGGTATTATGTATTTATTAGTTATGATATTTAATACTTTTAGTGTTGGTAAATGTAAATTAATAGATTTATTATATGCTAGTAAAAAAACGGAAAAAATCAAACTTAAAAATCCGATTATATGTATAGTTATTTTCATTATTTCAGCCATTATTTTAGGTTATGCTTACTGGTGTGTAACTATTGGTGTTGAAGGTATGCAAAATGCTGGCGAAATATTTATCCCAATGATTTTAGGGGCGGTGTCAACTTTCTTTATTATATGGTCAGTGTCTGGTCTAATATTAAAATTAGTTATGCATTTTAAAGGAACTTATTTTAAAGGATTAAACAGTTTTACCTTAAGACAAATAAGCAGTAAAATTAATACAACAGTTTTTTCAATGACAATTATTTGTTTAATGTTATTTTTTACGATTTGTATTTTTTCAAGTTCTTTATCAATTAAAAATAGTATGACAGCTAATTTAAAAGAACTTGCACCTATTGATATAGAGCTTTATAAAACCGTTAATATGACAGATGAACATGCCGCAGAATATGGTTATACGCCTGAAGTAGTAGAAGATTCTAAAATTAGTATTAATGAAACTTTAGAAAGATTAAATTTTGATATAAATGATAATTTTAAAGATATGACTAATGTTTTTGTTTATGCTACTGATGAGTTAACAACCAAAGATACTTTAGGTAATTCTATAAGTTATGTTAAGAAAAATTATCCATATTTAGATTTAAATAGTGCAGAAGCCATTATGACAGTTAGTGATTATAATAAAGTAGCCAAACTATACGGAAATGAAACTTTTACTTTGAAAAATAATGAGTATATTTTAGTCGCTGACTTTGATGGCTGGATTGGTATTCGAAATGAAGCTTTAAAAGCAAATGCGCCAATTACAATTTTAGGTCAAACATATTATCCTAAATATGATGAAATTAAAAAAGGGTTCTTAAATATATCGTCAAATCATATTAACGCTGGTATTTTTGTAGTTCCAGATAGTGCAGTTAATGATTCTCTTAAAGAACAAGAGCATCTTTTAGCTAATTATAAAGCAAGTGATGAAGAGGGAAAAAAAGAAATTGAAGATAAAATTAGTGATTTAGGTAATGAAGCTTATGCATCAGGGACAAATATAAGCGCTTCAACCAAACTTTCAATTTATGAAGGCAGCGTTGGTCTTGGAGCTCTAGTTACCTTTATTGGTTTATATTTGGGAATTATTTTCTTAATTTCTTCAGCTGCTATATTAGCCTTAAAAGAGTTATCAGAAAGTACCGATAATAAAGAACGATTTAATATGCTTAGAAAGCTTGGAGCTGATGAAAAGATGATTAATAAAGCACTATTTAGACAAATTGGTATTTTCTTCTTATTCCCACTTGTTTTAGCCATTATTCATTCAATATTTGGTATTTATTTCTGTAATTATTTACTTGCGACTTTCGGTGATGAAGAATTACTTCCTTCAATTATTATGACGGCTATTTTCCTTATTGTTATTTATGGTAGCTATTTTGTAATTACTTATTTATGTAGCAAAAACATTATTAAAGAATAATATTTAAATAAAAGGCCCGAAAGGAGAGGAGAATTATGGATTATGTTACTTCAATTATATCAGCAGTAATTATCTTTCCCATAATCGCTTTCCTTATTACCGTGCCTTTTATTCTTTATAATTATCACAGATATGGTACAGTTTATTATTTTCGAAGTTTTATCATTTATTCGTTTGTTTTATATTTGTTAGTGGCTTATTTTTTAGTAATATTACCATTACCAGATATAAATTCTATAAATATGAATGCTGAAACTACCCAGTTAATTCCTTTGCAGTTTATATATGATTTTATTAATAAAAGTGGTTTTATTTTTGATAATATTAACACATATTTAAGTGCTTTTAAAACATCTTATTTCTATGTACCTATATTTAATATTTTTCTTTTTATCCCGTTTGGAATGTACTTAAGATATTACTTTAACTGTGATTTAAAAAAAGTTATAATATTTTCCTTTTTATTAAGTTTATTCTTTGAATTAACACAGTTAACTGGTTTATATTTTATTTATCCTCATAGTTACCGGTTATTTGATGTCGATGATTTAATGCTAAATACTTTAGGGGGGCTTACAGGTTATTATGTTTTAGGCATATTTCAAAAATTACTTCCGTCAAAAAGTAAAATCGAGGAAGAAACTAATAAAAGGCGCGTTAAAATAACTTATTTAAAACGTTTTACTTTATTCTGTTTGGATTTATTTATTTTAGGTATTTTAAATTATATTTTTGCTATTTTCTTAAATGTACCAATTACTTTTACCGCCAGTTTATATTATATAGTTATTCCGATTTTATTTAAAGGAAGGACACTAGGCAGTAAATTTTTACATATAAGTCTAACTAGTAAAGAAGGAAAGCTTAAATTTTATCAGATTTTAGTGCGCTACTGTTTATTTGTTTTAATTTTCTTTATAATTCCGCATTTTAATCTACTAAACTTTATATCTATAATGTTTAACTTTGTATATTTTATAATTAAAAAAGAAATGATATATGAAACTATTAGTAAAACGAAACTTCAAAGTACATTTGCACTTAAAAATAATGATAATAATTGTTTATAAACCTTAAAATTTGTTATAATAAAGATAGACATAATGTTTATCTTTTTTAAGAAGGTGATATAGTGAAGAAAAAAACATTTCAAGCAATTTTAAAAATACTTACTGTAATTATTACCATTGTTTTTTTAGGATTTATTATTTATGGGCTTAATATTACTATATTTCACGATAAAGAGGCTTTAGCTAATATGATTGATGATTTTGGCTTTTTTGCCCCAATTATCTTCATTTTAATTCAAATTATTCAAGTCGTGCTGCCAGTTATTCCTGGTGGTGTTAGTAGTTTAGCTGGCGTAATCGCATTTGGTCCGGTTTATGGTTTTATTTATAATTATATCGGTATTGTTGTTGGTTCAATCTGCGCTTTCTATTTAGCTAGATTTTTAGGTGTTAAAATAATTAAGCTTCTTTTCGAGGAAAAAAAGGCTAATAAATATTTAAATTATATTAGCCAAGATAAATTTTATCCTTTATTTATTATCGCTATGTTTTTACCAGGACTTCCTGATGATTTAATTTGTTTTGTTGCTGGCATTAGTAAAATGCGTTTTCGTAAATTTTTGCTTGCTATTTTGCTTTGTAAACCTATTTCACTACTTCTTTATAGTTTTGGTATTAACTTGTTAGAGTAGGGGGAAACGTGCTATAATAGGGAAGAAAAAGGAGGACTTTTTTATGTATGACGTTATAATGGACACAATTATCGATAGTTTAAAAATATTACCTTTTTTATTTGTCGCTTTTTTAATTATCGAATATATTGAACATAAACTTAATAATAAAAAAATTATCGAAAAAGCCGGGAAGGTTGGACCAATTGTTGGCGGTATCCTTGGAATAATCCCGCAATGTGGTTTTTCTGTTTTAGCTACCAACTTATATGTAACAAGAATTATTAGTTTAGGTACTTTAATTGCTGTTTACTTATCAACTAGTGATGAAATGCTTCCTATTTTAATTGCTGAAGGTAGTAGTTTTAATGTGATTATTAAAATATTACTTTTAAAACTTATAATTGGGATATTTTGGGGTTTTATTATAGATTTTATTTTTCAAAGAAAAGAAGCAAAAACTGACTTTCATATATGCGACGAACACCATTGTGATTGTGAAAAAGGTTTAGTTAAATCAAGTCTTATCCATACTTTAAAAACAATTACTTTTATTTTTATAATTACTTTTATTTTAAATACTTTATTTCATTTTATTGGCGAGGACACTTTAAAAAATATTTTCCACGAAGACAATGTATTAACGCCTTTTCTAGCTAGTTTAATTGGACTTATTCCTAACTGTGCTTCTAGTGTAACATTAACCGAACTTTATTTGAGCGGGGTTCTTAATCTAGGTAGTGCTTTAGCCGGACTGCTTACTAGTAGTGGAGTGGCTTTACTTGTTTTATTTAAATCTAATAAAAATATTAAAGAAAATATTTTAATAACTATTTTAATTTATGGTATTGGGGTTATTTCTGGTTTAATAATTCAGTTTTTAAATTTGTAACTTGTAAATAATAAAAAAATATGATATGATGTATATAGATGAAGGAAACTTCATATAATAATAAAAAAGGAACACTTAACAACTGCTATGTTGAGTGTAGCCAATAGTTTTGGTTCCACCTAATCACAGATGTGTTAGGTGGTTTGCTTTTATATTAGAGTCATAAATAACAATAATAATAAAAGGAAGATAATAATTACTAAAGACAAGATTAAGAAATCTTTCTTGTTCATACTATCACTATAGACAAAGAAGGCTTTGTTTGAATGGCCTCTGAAATCAACAGTTGGTGGAATCAGATGCTTTTTCTATATTAATCATATAGAAATTATTAAAACATATTGACAGTTAATTAAAAATAATAATATAATGGAAAAGACTTACGCAAAAATGTTCTTTGAAAAGTAATTTTCACCAAGACACCCACTAGTTATTTTATAACTAGTTTTTTGCGTTATATAAAAAGGAGGGATAGTAAGTGATATGTTTTTAATTTTTAGCCTGAAAGGCACTAATATTTAAATAGAAGGAGGGAAAAATTTGAGTTTAAGTAGTTTAGAAATTAAAAAAGAAGAAGAATATTTAGAAGAAGTTAAAAAACTAGTAGGTAGTAAAATTAAAAAATTAAAAGAAGACAACCAAGATATTAATGATAGTATTACAAGTGAACAAAAAGAAATGTGGAAGAACGTCAGTGATATGGACGTATCGGAAATAGAGTTTGCTACATCTATGCGCGAGCACCAAATTCTGCAAGCTAAATATTATTATCAAAAACTAAAGAAATTTGAAAGAATTTACCAAAGTCCTTATTTCGGAAGAATTGATTTTACCGATAAAGAAAAAAGAAAAGTTTATATTGGACTTTCTTCCGTCAGTGATAAAGAATATAACCATTTTGTCTATGACTGGCGTGCTCCAATATCATCGATGTATTATGACTATGAACTAGGCGAAGCTTCATATGAAGCACCCGAAGGGATAATTGAGGGTTATATTGATTTAAAAAGGCAATATAAAATTGAAAACTCTAATTTAGAATATGCTTTTGATAGTACTGTTAGTATCCAAGATGAGATGTTACAAAATGCTTTAAGTGATAATTCGTCAGAAAAGATGAAAGATATTGTTACAACTATTCAAAAGGAGCAAAATGAAGTTATCAGAAATACTAAATACGATAACTTAATTGTTGAAGGAGCGGCTGGTAGTGGTAAAACATCTGTAGCCCTACACCGAATTGCGTTTATCCTTTATAAATACCGCAAGCACATTAATAAAGACAATATTATTATCTTTTCACCTAATAAAGTCTTTAGCGAGTATATTTCTGAAGTTTTACCATCATTAGGTGAAGAAAATGTTAAAGATATTTTATTTAGTGAATTTTTAGAAAGACAAATCCCGGAAGTGGAAGATATTGAAAATTATTCGCAGCTTATCGAACGCTTTCATAATACGAAAAGTAAATTAGAAAAAGATATTATGAATATTAAAATGAATAATGATTTTATTAAAATTGTCGATAATTATATTAAAGGGGTAGTTGAAAATATTAAATTTAATGATATAAAATTAGGAGAAGAAATATTAATTACTAAAAAGGAGTGTGAAACTGATTTTAATGAAACTTATTCAAGATTTAAACCATTAATTAAAGTAGAGAAGATTATTAATAATGTAACTGCCAAATACAAAAATACCCATATTAAAAGAGTGCCTAGTTACAGCGCAAAAATAAGAAAACAATTTAATTATCCTGATAATATTTTTAAAGTAATGGAAAATATGTATTATGATAAAGACTTTTTAACAGAAGTTTCTGAAAAATACCACATAAATACTGACGACTTTCAAAGATTTTCTTTACTAGAACTTAAAAGTACTTCACTTAAATATTATGACGGAATTATTTATTTATATTTAAAAGCCAAATTATTAGGTATCGACAATGTTCCATATATAAAATATGTTATTATTGATGAAGCGCAGGACTATAATTTAATGCAGTATTATTTGATAAAGGAATACTATAAAAATGCAAAGTATACAATTTTAGGAGACCCTAATCAAGCTATAACTAGTATGGTTGATTACGAAAATATGGAAGAAATAAAAAAAATAATCGGCGGTAAAATAACACTATTAAAATTATTAACTACTTACCGAAGTAGTTATGAAATAACTAATTATTGTAATAAAATACTAGACCTTGATTATGTAAAAATGGTTAATAGACATAGTGAAAAACCAAAGGAAATCTGCATAAATAAAGAAGATTTAAAACCGGCAATTGTTAATTTAATTAAACAAAGTATTAAAGAGAATATGTCTTCGGTTGCGGTTCTTTGTGAAAATAAAGAGAAAAAACTTAAGTTAGAAGAACTTTTAAGAGATGTTAAACTAAATATTAAATTATATATTTTACCAGTTTATAATGCCAAAGGTTTAGAATTTGATAGTGTAATAGTTTATGATGATGGTTTTAGTGTATATGATAAAAAGCTTTATTATGTAGCATCTACTAGAGCTTTGCATAAACTTAATATTTTAAAACTAGCTAATCGTTAGTTTTTTTGATTTGACTAATTTTTTATCGGTAGTATAATATAACTAGTGAGGTGATAAAATGGAAGCAAAACGTACTGATAGATACACCGAGGAAGAACTTGAAGATGAAGAATTAGAAGAAGAACAAGAAGAAAATAAAAAAAATAAGAGACAAAAGGCAAAAACCAAGAAAAAAACAAGTAAAAAAACGAAAAAAAGTAAACCAAAGAAAAAAGTTGTCAATAAAAATAAAGAGAAAAAGTCTTCTGGACTATTTACTTTCTTTCTAATTGTTGTGATTTTAGTTTTAATTGCCGTAGTTGCTTATTTGTTATATGTTAGCTATTATGAAGAAGATAATACTAACGATAGTAATAATACCCAAACCGAAACGACTAATGAAATGTGTGAAGCTAAAGCGACTAAATATAATATTTCTTCAGGTTTAAATAAATGTTCAGATAGTGCAGAATTTAACTTAACAATTACCGGAACTGATTTATCTTTTGATATCACAAGAAATAGTAATGATTCTTATACAATTAACACTGTATATTATGATAAAAATCCTATTTCAACTTCATTATCAGGCTTAACCGTTAATAATGAGTGGGATTTAAAAACTGATGGTGAGGCGAACTATTTATTAGTTGGAACTGGTGACAGTCCTGTATTTACAGTTATTAATAGTAATGGCTCTATTTACAATGGTGCGGAAAATACTGTTTATGAACTTGGTTCAGATGTTACTTACACCAGATATACTACTTTAGGTTTAGAAGAAGTTAATACTTGTGATTATTATGAAGAGAATAATCAATTGGATGCTGAATTATGGACTGAAGGTACATTAACTTATGAAAATGGACAAATAACTGAAAATGATGATAAAACTATAATTGCCGAAGATGTTTGTAAATAAACATCTTTTTTAAATTAAATTTATACTTATAAACATAAAACAAACACCGATAATAAAAAATAATATTGTCCCTTTACCTTTATATTTAATAGAGGCGGGGAGAAGTTTACCTAGAGATATATGTGACATTATTCCCGCAATTATCGCCAGTATTGCTCCCATAATATTATCAGTAATAATTGGGGAAAGGATTAAAAAAGCTAAAAGAGCGCCAAATGGCTCGGCTAAAGCCGATATAAATGTATAAAGAAAGGCTCTTTTTTTACTTTTGGTGGCACTATAGATAGGTACGGAAATACTAATTCCTTCAGGAATATTGTGAAGTGCGATAGCCAATGTTAATGATAATCCCAAAGATATATTAGACGCTGATGATAAAAAAGTAGCGATTCCTTCGGGAATATTATGTACTATAATTGCTAGCATCGAAAAAATGCCTAATTTATATAGTTTTTTATCTTTAACGTTTTTATTTTCTGGTACTAGACAGTCCGTAAACAAAGAAATGGTTATACCAATAATAATAAAGAGTAAAACAACCATGAATGTTTTATTTTTAGTCTCCATTATCGATAATTTTAAAGCTTCCGGAATTAAATCAACAACTGATACACAAAACATAACACCGGCGGCAAAAGCTAACGAATATTTAGTTAGTTTTTTAATATTCCCTTTGTAAAAAACAAACAAAGAACCGAGTAGGGTAGATAAACCAGCAATACTGGTTAAAATAAAAGCCATTATTATGTTATTCATAAGT
>CALVRT010000047.1 GCA_944358735.1 uncultured Bacilli bacterium
TTATGTAGATAAACATATTAAAGAATCATTTAATGATAAAACAATAGGTATTGTGATTTGTAAGAAAGAAAATGAGTTTGTTATGGAGTATTGTACTGACCCCAGAATATTTACAACAACTTATGAATTAGAAAAACAATAAAATTGCAAATAACTTTTAAATATTAACAAATTTACATAAAATAAAAAAATTGTAAGTCTTTGGAGTATCTTACTTAAAAATAACTATTTTAAAAGCTTTACCAGTATAGTTAAATAAAATGGTAATAACGAAATAAAGAAGTAAGTATATTAAAGCAGTATAATTAAAGTAAATCAAGATAGCAGGAATAAATGAAATAGTTGTAACAATACTATAAAGAAAGTTATGTTTTTGATTTTTAAAACCATATATAAAAGATATTATTGCTAATAGTAAAGGAATAATTAGTAATAAAACAAACATCCCACTCCCCGTATCTTTGATTAATAATGGTAAGGAATAAAAATATAATAAATTAATAAAAACATAAGGTATAATCGACATATTCTCCTCCTGAACTTATTATAACAAGCTTTTGTCTAATTGACAAATTTTGAAAACATTGTAAGTCTTTGGAGAATATGACATTTAGATATTTAAATTTGACAAAAAATAAGAAAGAGGTATAATATGCTAGCAGAAAGAAGGGGAGTTTAATGAAATTAGATAAATTAGGTGTAAATGGGAAACTTTTAGCTATTTTTACTACTGCCACTTTGGCCTTTGGAGCTGGAGCAACTTTGCTTGATAGTCAGCTTGATTATATTTTTGATGGAAAAGATGTTCTTTGCGAAGAAAAAAATGATAAATATGTAATAACTTTATCCAATGGTGACGTCTTTGAAGTTACCGAAGAAGAGTTACAAGAAAAATTTGATAATAATGAGTTGAAATTTGGTTTAAATACTTATGAATTTGCCGAGGGTGAAACTTGTGCATTAAATGTTAGTGAAGATGTTGATTTTAAAACAAGTTTTATAATTGGCTCTTTTCTTGTTATGTTTGCTAGCGGAATGAAAATATTTTCAGATTGCTTAACTGAACCTTATGAGAAAAAATTTTCTAAAAATAAAAGAAGATATAGTTAAAGCTTTTAATATGGAGTTTTAATTTGTCTAATTGACAGAACTTAAAAAAATTGGCAGTCTTTGAATTAAATTACTTTAAAAAATTAAATATAAAAACTTTACAAAAATTTAAAGTTGTGTTATAGTTTTGTTAATTGACAGAGAAGAATTCTAGTAGTTATTTAACTAGTAAATAGAGAGTTAGTGGCTGGTGAGAACTAACCAAGGTTAAATAATGAAATACAAATTTGGAGTCAAATCCGTATATCTGCGTTAAAGATTAAAGAGCATAGACATACTATGAAGTAGGATGGTACCGCGGTTTTTCCGTTCCTACACTTCATAGTATTTTTTTATTATAAGGAGGAATTTTTGATGGAAATAGGAAAATATATTGACCATACTAACTTAAAAATGGATGCGACAGAAGAAGATATTACTAAATTATGTGAAGAAGCAATTAATTATCAGTTTGAGGCAGTTTGTGTGCATCCTTGTTATGTGAGTTTAGCTAAAGAGTTGTTAAAGGACACAAATATTAATGTTTGTACGGTTGTTGGTTTCCCGCTTGGGATGAATACCCCAAAAACAAAATCTTTTGAAGCTATTGATGCGGTTGAAATGGGCGCTGATGAAATTGATATGGTTATTAATGTTGGAGCTTTAAAAGATAAAGATTATGATTATATTAAAAGTGAAATTGAAGAAATTAGAGATTCTATCGATGGTAAAACTTTAAAAGTTATAATTGAAACATCTTTACTTACTGATGACGAAATAATAAAAATGACCGAAATATGTAATGAAACATTTGTTAATTTTATTAAAACTAATACAGGGTTTGGTAGTAGAGGAGCAAGTACGCATGATGTTGAACTGATTAATAAATATAAAAATGATGTTTTAGAAATAAAAGCGAGTGGGGGCATTAAAACCTATGAACAGATGAATGAATTAATAAAAGCTGGAGCAACTAGAATAGGCACTAGTAGTGGGGTAGATATTGTTACCCATATTGATAAGGAGGAAGAATAATGACATTATATGAAGATTTAAAATGGCGTGGTCTTATTAAGGACGAAGCCGGTGAAAATTTAGAAAAAATAATTAATGAAGGCGGTCGTACCTTTTATTTAGGTACTGACCCATCAGCAGATAGTTTGCATATTGGACATTTATCTAGTTTTTTAACGGCTAAAAGACTAGAAATGGGAGGTCATCATCCGATAATTTTAATTGGTGGAGCTACCGGACTTATCGGTGACCCAAGACCAACAACAGAAAGAGCAATGATTTCCAAAGAAGCAGTCCAGCACAATTATGATTGCTTATATAAACAAATTAGTGATTTATTTGGCTATGAAATAGTTAATAACTATGACTGGTCAAAAGATATTAATTTTATCGATTATTTAAGAGATTACGGTAAATTCTTTAATGTTAATTATATGCTTGATAAAGATATCATCAGAAGAAGATTAGATACCGGAATTACTTATACCGAATTTTCTTATATGATAATGCAAGCTTTAGACTTTTTATGGCTTTTTGAACATAAAAACTGTACACTTCAAGCCGCTGGTTCAGACCAGTGGGGCAATATTACAGCTGGTATTGATTTGATTAGAAAGAAAACTGGTAAAGAAGCTTATGGTTTTACGATGCCCCTTGTTACTGATAAAAATGGTAATAAAATAGGTAAAAGTGAAGGCAATGCTATTTGGCTTGATAAAGATAAAACTTCTAGCTATGAAATGTATCAATTTCTCTTAAATGCGGAAGATGAAATGGTTGAACATTATTTAAAAGTATATACTTTTTTAACTAAAGAAGAAATTGAAGATATTATACAAAAGCATAAGGAAAAGCCAGAACTTCGTTTAGCGCAGAAAACTTTAGCCAAAGAAGTTGTAACTTTCCTTCACGGCGAAGATGAAACTTTAAGGGCAATAGAAATGAGTACAGCTTTATTTAGTGGTAAAGTTAAAAGCTTAAGTAAAAAAGAAATTGAAGACGTATTTAAAGGTGTCCCAACTTTTGAAACTGAAGATAATGTAAATATTATTGATTTACTTGTGGGTAATAATATTGCGTCAAGTAAAAGGGAAGCTAGAGAGTTTGTAAATGCTGGTAGCATTACGATAAATGAAGAAAAAATAACTGATGAAAATTATGTTATCACAAAAGAAACGGCGATTGATAGTGAAATATTAGTCGTTCGCCGTGGTAAAAAGAAATACTTTATTGGAAACATTAAATAATGAAAGTAGGATAATATGGATAAAGCTTTATTAGATTATGTTAATTTTTTCAATTTAGATTTAGCAATAAAAAAACAAATATTTGACCTGAACGGTAAAGATTATTTAAGCTATGATAAACTTGTTAAATATGCTGATAAATTATATGATGGGACTAATAGCTTAAAAAATAAGTTTTTAAACATTTGTAAAATATTTAATATGTCTAATGATATATTAGTAACTGTATGCGAGTTTATGGATAAAATAAGAGACCATATTGTTAATACGGATTATTCTGAACAAGATTTAAAAAATATTTATAATTATTACTTTGCTTCGATGTCAGTAGATAGATTAAACGAGATAAGAAAAAACATATATGGTGATTCCACTATATATGATGATATTGAAGAGTGGGTGTTAGTTGAAATTATAAATAATTGTACTTCGGTAAATGAATTACTTCACGTTTTTCATCAGTATGCAATTAATAATTTAGATGCACTGCGGTCCGTATCGGAAATTGCCTATAAAGAAAATGAAAAATGGTCGGTTACTTTAAGAGGCGAAGATAGTGATTTAGCTAGACAAGTTTATGATTCGTTTGATATAAGTATAGATGTTGGAACAACCGATATTGTCTCTATTGGCGACGATAAAATATTAATAACTGTTAGAGACCGTGGACATGCATTGCAAATAGAAACAGAAGAAAAGAATGACAAAGAAATTGGAGTATATTATTTTATTCCTAAAGTTTTAGAGCCGGAAATGTTTGATAATATTAAAGGTATTACCAAAGTAGAAGAAGGTGATACTTTTGCAGTTGGTTCTTTTGTAACTGATAAAGAAAATGTTGGTAGTGAAATATTTAATATTGTTAAAAAAGTCCCAAGTGACTATGATTATATAGAGTTTATGCACCAGAATAATAGAAAATAAAAAACTGAAGATAGAAATGGTTCTTTCGGAAACATTCGGAAAAACCATAGAAATATTTTCAGTTTTTATGTATAATAAATTTAATTTTAATAAAAATTGTTAAGTTTATATTATTATTTATAGTTTTAATATAAAGAAACACCACCTAACACATCTGTGATTAGGTGGCCCAATAAACTTATTGGCTACACTCAACGCGGAAATGTTAAGTGCTCCTTTTTATTATATGAAGTTTCCTTCATCTGTATACATAATAGCATATTTTTCTCTGTTTAGCAAGGCCCCGCCAACAAGTGCTTAAAAATTTTATAAAAAAATGCATATAAATGCTTGACAAACATATAATTTAATTGTATATTATTAGGGAAAAGAAAAGGAAAGCAGAAGTATCCACTTCTCACCTGATTGCCATAGCAATGGGTTATATGCCAAGTTAAAAAATTAATTAACAAAAAGCATAAAGTGGATACATTTGTATCCACTTTTTATAAGTAGGGTGGTGTCTACCCGAAATTGGTCTACTCGAGAAATTAAGTTTAAAATCGCGATATCTTTTATAATATACTTGGTTTCTGTGAAGTAGAAAGAACTTACCGTAAGGTAGGTGAACCAAATAATTTGATTATGTTCTGGAGGTGTCTAGTATCGCAAGTAAAAATAAAGATTTGTTTATAAACGAGCAAATAAGAGCTAAGGAAGTTATGGTTATTGGTCCAAATGGTGAACAATTAGGTGTCAAACCAATTAATGATGCCTTAACACTCGCATCATATGCGGGATTTGATTTAGTCCTTATGAACCCTAAAGGAAAACCACCGGTTTGTAAAATTATGGATTATAACCGTTTTAAGTATGAAAACAAGAAAAAACAAAAAGAAAATTTAAAAAAACAACGTGAAGCTAATTTAGATATTAAAGAGTATCGTTTATCTGTTAATATCGATGTTCATGATTTTAATACAAGGGTAAATAATGCCAAAAAATATTTGGCTAAAGGACATAAAGTTAAAGTATCTGTGCGTTTTAAAGGACGGGAACTTGTACATACTCATTTAGGGAAGGATGTTTTACTAAAGTTTGCTAGTTCTTTAGAAGAAGTAGGACAAATTGAAATGCAACCCAAGCTTGATGGTCGTTTTATGACAATGATGCTCGCACCACTTAAAGAAAAATAGGAGGGAAAGTATGGCAAAGAAAGTAAAAGTAAAAACACACAAAGGCTTATCTAAAGTGTTAAAAGTTAGAAAAGGTGGCTCTATTAAATATCAACCAGCAAATAAACTTCATCAAACAGCTGGTCGTAGTAATGCTTCTCGCCGGAGAAGACATCATGAATCAGGATTACATCAATCAGATTTAAACAGAGTAAAAACATTAATTAACAAATAAGGAGGAATAGTATGACAAGAGTTAAAGGCGGAACTATTAGCCGTGCAAGACATAAAAAAGTAATGAAAAAAGCCAAAGGTTATTTTGGTAGTAAACATAGATTATATAAAACAGCTCACGAGCAAGTAATGCATTCTGGAAAATATGCTTATCGTGATAGAAGAAATAGAAAAAGAGATTTTAGAAAATTATGGATTATGCGTATTAATGCTGCTTGCCGTCAAAATGAAATTAGTTATTCTAAATTCATCAATGGTTTAAATAAAGCAGGTATTGAAATTAATCGTAAAATGCTTTCTGAAATTGCAATTGATGACCCTAAAGCATTTGCTAGTTTAGTGGAAACTGCTAAAGCTGCTTTAGAAGGTAAAAAAGTAGAACAAAAAAAGGTTTCAAAAGAAACAGTTAAAGAAGCTCCTAAAAAGGAAGAAAAAGCCGTTAAAGAAGAAACTGATTTATCAAAATTAACGGTAGCTGAACTTAAAAAATTAGCCAAAGAAAAAAATATTGAAGGCTATAGCACAATGAAAAAAGCAGACTTACTTGCTGCTTTAAAATAAATCCTATAGAAATTAGTTTTTATAGGATTTTTTCTTTGGTAGAAGCATTTTAACTTTACCATTGGTTTTATAATTTAAGGTTCGGTTGTTATCGTCTAAACTAACACTTGCCATATCACCATCATTGTCAATTGGTTTTTCTGGTACTTGCTCGTTAAAAGTAATGGTTAAATTATCCGTTGTAAAGAAATCTAAATGATTTTGATAATTGTTTAAATCAAAATTATTATTTAAATAATCGTGAAGTAAAGCACCAATTAATTCGGAACTAATTTTCTTAATAATTAAAACTTCAAAGTTACCATCATCGATATTAGCATTAGGATAAACATCAATGCCACCAAAACCTTTAGAATTAGAAATAGCTGCTAGCAAACATTCACCGGTTATTTCTTCACCGTTTTTATCATAGGTAATGTTATATGTGTGAATACTACCAGTAAGTAATTTTAATATTTCAGGAATAGCCGAAATTATATAGCCGTTTTTTCCTAAATGTTTTTTTAAAGCGAATTTTGTTTCATAAGGAATATTAGTTAAAGCCCCAAAACAAGAAACATAGCCAAAAGCAACGTCATTCACCGTTACAATGTCCATTGTTTGTTCTTCGCCTTCTAAAATTAAGTCGGTAGCTTTATCGGGATTACTGTCTAATCCAAAGTTATTTCTAACATCATTAGCTGTTCCTGTAGAAATATGACTATATAAAGCACTTTGCTTACATTTTTGAAAGCCTCTAATTGCTTCGCCAATTGTTCCGTCGCCACCTAAAGTAATAATTAAATCAGCATTTTCATTTTCTTCTTTAATTATTTCTGGAACATGTCCGGCAAAACGACTTTTAATAAGTTTAGCTTTTATACCTTTTGCTTGAAATTTTTTTTTAATATTTTCTAAAATAGAAGAATTAAATCCTGTTGAAATTGGATTATATATAATACTGCACTTTTCCATCAAATCACCTATATAACATTATACTACATATTAAAAAAAATAATAAGACTTTCGTTGTAACTTTAAAAAATGTATTGTATAATGAATTTTATAGGAGGGTAAAAATGATAAACTTATATATCGATTTTGACGGAGTTATTGTTAATACTATTGATATTACTTATAAAATGGCAAGTATTCAAGGTATAAAAAAAGATTATACTAATTACTTACAATTCTTTCAAAACTTAAATTGGGAAGAAGTTTTAGAAAAAGCGACTCCTATTAATGATAGTTTTAATGAAATAAGAAAAATAATCGCATCAAATAAATTTAATGTAGCTATTTTAACTCATGTAACTTCAATTCACGAAGCTGAAGCCAAAATTAAACTAATAAACAAGTATTTAGAAAATATGACAATTATTACAGTTCCTAAATCAGTGTCCAAAACCAAAGTTATTAATACTAAAGGTTCGATATTGATAGATGATTTTCCACACAATTTAGACGATTGGTCTAATTCTGGTGGTTATGGAGTTAGATTTGATTTAGATTTAGATGGTAAAGGCTATCCTGTAATTGATAGATTAAGTCAAATTATTTCAATGTTTTAATTTTTTTAAAAATTATTTTATTTTTCTGTTAAAACTTGGTATAATATATTTAAGGTAGTGATAGTTATGGATTTATGGGAGTATGAGCATAAGTTAAATAATGAAGGTTTTAAAGTAATTGCTGGAACTGATGAAGCTGGAAGAGGACCATTATTTGGCCCAGTTGTGGCCACTTGCGTGGTTTTACCGCCAGACTTTAAATTAGATGGTCTCACTGATTCTAAAAAATTATCGGAAAAGAAAAGAGAAAAATTTTACGATTATATTGTGGAAAATACTATTTGGGATATTGGGATTGTTTCCGCTAAAGAAATTGATGAAATTAATATTTATGAAGCTAGTCGTAAGGCTATGACTATCGCTATTAACAAGGTAAGAAAAAAAATAAAGGTTGATTATGTTATTACTGATGCGATGCCACTTGATTTGAATATTCCGGTAATGCCAATTATTAAGGGTGATGCCAAAAGTATAACAATTGCCGCTGCTAGTGTAATTGCCAAGGTTACTAGAGATAGAATGATGTTAGAAGAAGATAGGAAGCATCCTGAATATGGTTTTAAAAATCATAAAGGTTATCCAACAAAAAAACATTTAGAGGCAATTAATAAGTATGGTTTAATTGATGGTTATAGATTAACTTATAAACCTGTGGCTAAAATAAAGGAGAAGGAATATGAAACGAATAAATAGAGGTTTTAACAAATTACCTTCACAAGTAGCAGAAGAGATATTTAAAAATACTCATCAGAAAATTAATTTTCGTGATGAAAAAAAAGAATTAACTGATTATTATACAAAAAATGTCAAAGACCCAAAAAATCAGATTAGTAAAATGAATAGAATGAATAATTTAAATAATTTAAAAAAATTTAAATAGGAGGTTTATATGTTTGAAGGAACTGGTAAATATTTTTTAATGATATTTTTAATTTTAGTAATAGTTTACATTACCAAGAAAATTGCTCTTTATTTTATTTTTAAAAAAACAAAATCAGAGCCTTATAAGGCTTTAATTCCTATTTATACAACACTAGAATTAGTTGATATGCTTGATATGAAGCGTAAAGTCTTTTATATGTGTTTAATACCAGGTGTTAATTTATTTTATTATTACCAAATATATAAACAGTTGTTATTAGCATTTGGACAAGACCCTAGTGAGGCTATTTGGTATGTTTTAGTTCCAATGTATAAATTTCCAGAACTAGCATTTAAAAGTCCGCATTTTATTTTAAATGAATATGATTTAACTAGTGGATTTATTCAAAGCCAAAATGCTTTATTTGAAGCCGATAAAGATAAATTACCAGATAAAATAGAAATGGTTAATCTTCAAGATAAAGTCGATGAGTTTCATGAGCAAAGAGCTCATCCTAAAGAACAGACAATTGTTAAACCAGAACAATATGAACAAATACCCAAGATATTTAATGAAGGAAGTGAAAATATGAACGATAGGTCATTATTTAATTATGGTGAAAGTGAAGCTAATACTAATGTTAATCCTAATGAAATTTGGAATACCCCTTCTGAACCAGTGAAACAGAAAGAGGAAGCTCCAAAGATTACGATTGAACCTAAAATTTCTGAAGATACACAAAACTTTGGTGATTCGGTTTTTACTAATAAAAGTTTAGAACCAGATAAACGTCATGAAAAAATTGTTATTGCCGAAAAACATGAGGAAGAAGAAAGAAAACCAATTGACCCTTTTAACGATGGAAGGCCACAACTTTGTCCAAATTGTGGGGCTAAACTTGCTCATAATGCGACAACTTGTTTCTTATGCGGAACTAAAATAAAATAATGTTAAAACAGGCAAATTTAAGTAGCTTGTTTTTTTAGTACGCTTATCGCGTTACTTCGACAAAAAGTATTTACAATATGATATAGTATAAAAGAAGTTGTAGATGGTGGCGATGGATTATATGATGATGCATATGAATTAAGCTTATAAGACCACTTAATAGTTTTAGATGGTTAATAAAATTAATGAAATAGTGTAAATCGCACTATTTTTTTAAGCATTTAAATGTTATAATTTAAATAAAGTTGGTGGTAATATGAGTAAAATAATTATGCATATTGATGTTAATAATGCTTTCTTATCTTGGACAGCTGTTTTATTATTAAAAAATGGTTATAAAGAAGATATTAGAAATACTTATGCCATAATAGGTGGCGATGAAAAATCAAGACACGGAATAGTTTTAGCTAAATCAACCCCAGCTAAAAAGAAAGGTGTTGTAACCGCCCAAACAATAGGTCAAGCTAAAAGACTATGTCCTAATTTAAAAGTTTATCCACCAGACTATAATTGGTATAAACGTATGAGTGATAGTTTATTTAATTTAATTAGTAAATATACTCCAGACATTGAAAAAATGAGTATAGATGAATGTTTTATAGATTATACCCCAGTTAAACATTTATATGGTAATGAACTGGAATTTGCTTATAAATTAAAAAATGAAGTAAAAAATACTTTGGGCTTTACGGTTAATATAGGTATTGCTAGTAATAAAATATGCGCGAAAATGGCTTCTGATTTATCAAAACCAGATAAAGTTCATACCTTATTTCCAAATGAAATAAAAACTAAAATGTGGCCTTTACCAATTGATAAATTATTTGGTATTGGTAAAAGGTCAGCTATTAAATTAAAAAACTTAAATATTAAAACCATTGGTGATTTAGCAAATTATCCAGAAAATAAACTTTATAAAATATTTAAAAATCAAAGTGTTGATATGATAAAATCTGCTAATGGAATTGGCTCTGATTTTGTCGATAGTTCTTTATCAGAGCCTAAAGGTATTGGTAATGAAACAACATTAAAAAATAACATTTATTCTAAAGAAGAATTAAATCCTTATTTACTAGCACTATCTGAAAATGTTACATTAAGACTCCGGAAACAAGAAAAATATGCTTATGTAGTTGTTGTAACTTTAAAAGATAAATTTTTTAAACGGAAAAGCCATCAAAAAAAATTAGTAAATGCCACTAATATTACGGAAGAAGTTTATAAAACCGCAGTAGAAATATTAAATGAAATGGATATGGAAGATGGGGTTAGATTAATTGGCGTTAGATTAGATAATTTAACTGATACTTCCAATCATCAAGTATCTTTATTTGAAAATATTGATAAAAGAGATGATAATACTTCTTTAGAAAAAACTGTGGATAATTTAAAAGAAAAATATGGATTTAAAATTATTGATAAAGCTTCTTTAACTAATGTCAAAGTCGGTAAAAAGTATTTAAACAAGTAAATTATAGCTTGTTTTTTTTCTTTTTTTAATGTTATACTTATATAGTAAGTGAGGGATAAAATGAATAAAGATATAATTAATAATATAAGTAAAGAACTAAATGTTAAAACAAGTCAAGTTGAAAAAACATTAGCCTTATTAGAAGAAGGAAATACCATTCCTTTTATTGCGCGTTACCGTAAAGAAGTAACTGGTAATTTAGATGAAGAACAAATTCGAAAAATAAACGAAGTTTACATGTATGAAGTAAATCTTTTAAAAAGAAAAGAAGATGTTATTCGTTTAATCGATGAAAAAGGTTTATTAACCGAAGAATTAAAAAGCCAAATAATGAAAGCTAGTAAATTAGTTGAAGTAGAGGATTTATACCGGCCATTTAAAGAAAAGAAAAAAACCAAAGCAACCGAAGCTATTAAAAATGGACTAGAGCCTTTAGCCAAACAAATAATGGCCTTTACTACCAAATCATTAGAAAGTCTAGTAAATCCATATTTAAATGAAAATGTTAAAACAGCTGATGAAGCAATTACTGGAGCTAGCTATATTATTGCTGAATGGATAAGCGATAATGCCACTTACCGTAAATGGATAAGAAGATATGTTTATAATGAAGGTGTTATTGTTACTAAAAAGAAAAAAAATGCCGTCGATGATAATAAAGTTTATGAAATGTATTATGATTTTAATGAACGAGTTAAATATGCTAAAGAATACCGAGTAATGGCTATTAATAGAGCAGAAAAAGAAAAAGTCATTTCAGTTAATATTGAAATAGATAAAGATAAAATACTAAATTATTTAGAAACTAAACTAATAAAAAAAGAAGCCCCATTTAATTATGTTATTAAAGAAGCTATCAAAGATAGTTTTAAAAGATTAATTTATCCATCAGTAGAAAGAGAAATAAGAAGTGAACTTACTGAACGGGCTGAAGATGAAGCAACTAAAAACTTCGGCATTAATTTAGAAAAACTGTTAATGCAGCCCCCAATGAAAGAAAAAATCGTTTTAGGTTTTGACCCAGCTTATAGAACGGGTTGTAAATTAGCTGTAATTGATAGTACAGGAAAAATGCTTGATATTAAAGTTATTTATCCGCACGAACCCAAAAATGAAAAAGAAAAAAGTAAAAAAATTTTACTTGATTTAATTGATAAATATAAAATTGATATTATTGCTATTGGTAATGGAACGGCCTCAAGAGAAAGTGAAGCTTTTGTTGCTGATGTTATTAAAGAAGCAAGCCATAAAACTGAATATATTATTGTTAGTGAAGCTGGAGCTTCCGTTTATTCAGCTAGTAAACTGGCGATAAGTGAATTTCCAAATTTACATGTCGAAGAACGAAGTGCGATAAGTATTGCTAGAAGACTTCAAGACCCGCTTTCAGAACTTGTTAAAATCGACCCTGAAAGTATTGGTGTTGGTATGTACCAGCACGATGTTGCTAATAAAAAATTATCAGAATCTTTAGATTTCGTGGTTACTAAATCAGTTAATAATGTTGGTGTAAATATTAATACAGCTAGTCCTAGTTTACTTAAATATGTATCAGGACTTACGAAAACCAATATCGATAAAATAATTAAATATCGGGATACTTATGGAAAATTTTTAGATAGAGAAGAAATAAAAAAATTACTTTCAGCTAAAGTTTATACCCAAGCAGTTGGTTTTTTACGTATTTTAGAAGGCCATAATATTTTAGATGCTACCGATATTCACCCAGAAAGTTATGATATTGTTTTAAAATTATTAGACTTATTAAAACTAGATATAAAAAATATTGGAACTGCTGACTTTAATAATAAATTAAATGTTGATATTAAAGAATATGCTGATAAACTAGGAACTGATATTTATACATTAGAGGATATTATTAAATCTTTAAAAAAACCGAATCGCGACCCTCGTGATGAAATGCCGAAACCGATTCTTAAAAGTGATATTTTACATTTAGAAGATTTAAAAACAGGAATGAAATTACAAGGAACAGTTAGAAATGTAACCCCATTTGGTGCTTTTATTGATATTGGTCTTAAAAATGATGGCCTTGCCCATATTTCAAAGCTAACTAATAAATTTATTAAACATCCAATGGAAGTTGTTAATGTTGGCGACATTGTTGATTGCTATGTCGATGAAGTTAATTTTGATAAAAATAAAGTTTCTTTATCACTTTTAGACCCTGGAGTAAAAGCATGAAAAAATTAATAACTCTTTTATTTGTTTCTTTGCTAACATTATTTTGTATTTGTGCTTGTGATAGTACAGAGGTATTTAATAAAGAATGCAAGCAAACGATTAGTACTCCTGACTTAAATTTTAAACAAAATATTAATTTTACTTATAATAATAAGGATGAACTACTCAAAATAGAAGTTGTCAATAATTATATCAGTGATGACCTTAAACAAATTAAACAAAGTGCAAGTGCTTATAATAATACTTTAGCCAAAGAAAAGTATGCGAAAATAGAAATACTTAACGACGAAAATGACAAGTATAGTGTAAAGTATATTTTTGATGTAACAAAGATGGATGAAAAAGCTTTAAATCGTTATGATTTACAAAAAAACTGGATAAAGCTAAATAATAAAATTAATCAAAGTGATTTGACATGCAAATAAAATTTTTAGAATAAATTTAGAAAATTATCTTGAAAAATTTAATTTATTGTGCTATCCTATAGTTAATGGTAGGGGATGTGTACTTGCCAAATATAAAATAGAAAGGACGAAGGAAATGGACGGAAAACGTGAATCAAGAAACAAGAATATTTTAATAGGAGCTTTAATTGCAGTTGTTCTTATTATGGGTGTAGGTTATGCTGCATTCGCACAACAACTTACAATTACTGGTGATGCTAATATTACATCTACTTGGGATGTACATATTCAAAGTATTACTCCAGGTGAACCTGTTGGTACAGCGCAAAATGTAAGCGCTGAAGTTACTCCTGGGGACAATACTAAAGCAACATTTAGTACTAATTTAGTTAGCCCTGGTGACAGTCTTACTTATACTGTAACAGTTGTTAACGCTGGTACAATTGATGCTGTAGTTGATACTGATGGTATTACCTTCACAGAAGGTCCTAACAACCAAGCTATCAAATATAGTCATTCTGGTATTGATGATGGTACTAAAGTAGCTGCTAATAATGGTACAGTTCAATTTACAGTAACTGTAACTTATGATAGTGGTGTTACTAGCCAACCATCTGCTGAACAACTTACAAATACGTTAACTATGAATCTTGATTTTGTTCAAGATATGACAGCTTAACAAATTACGAAAAATATTAATGGCAAGTATTATTCTATAACTAGTCTTGCCAAAGACATAAAATTATAAATAGAAAGGAAGATATAAATGAACGCAAAAACAAAAAACGCTTTAATTGGTGGCTTACTTGCAATTGTCTTTGTTATGGCTGTAGGTTATGCCGCATTTGCACAACAACTTACAATTAATGGTACAGCTTCAGTAACATCTACTTGGCAAGTTGAATTAACTGACATTGAAGCAACTAGTACAAATGCAACTGGTACTGACGTACCATCAGCAGATAGTGGAGCAGATGGCGGAACTGCTTTAATCAATTCTTCAACTGCTCAATTCAAAGCTGACTTAAAGAGTCCAGGAGATTCAGTTACTTACACAGTAACAGTTGAAAACAAAGGTAATATTGATGCACAAGTAGCTAGCATTGAATTTACTGAAGGTGATGATGATGCGCCTATAAGTTATACTTATACTGGTATTAATCAAGGTGACCCATTAGACGCTAGTGGTAGTACTACATTTACAGTAACTGTAACTTATGATGATACAGTAGAAAGTCAACCAACTACTCTTAACAATACTTTAACAATGCACGTTAACTATGAACAAGCTAGTGCATAATTAAATAACACTTTAAAAGTGTTATTTTTTTTTCACATAATAGGAAAGTCATACTTTTGAAAAAACAAAAAATCATATTGACATACTTTTGTTCGTAGTGTATAATAATTACCTCAGGTGATAGTTATGAGAGAATTTAAAGGCTATGTATTTAGAATGTATCCGACTAAGGACCAGGAAATATTAATTAATAAAACTATTGGCTGTTCAAGGTTTATATATAATCATTTTTTAGCTGATAAAATAGAAGAATATAAAGAAACTGGTAAAAGTAAAAGTGCTTATGACCAAATGAAAACAATACCAGAGTTAGCTAAAGAAAAACCTTGGCTTAAAGAAGTAGATAGTTGTGCTTTAAGAAACAGTGTAAAAAATTTAGACAATGCTTATCAAAATCTATTTCATAACGGCAGTGGTTTTCCAAGATTTAAAGCTAAAGGTATTCACGATAGTTATAAAACTAATAACATCAAAAATACGTATAATGGTAAAACTTATGAAA
>CALVRT010000048.1 GCA_944358735.1 uncultured Bacilli bacterium
AAACACTTTTACTTTCATTATTATATCACCATTTTAATTTTATACAAAATCTATTTCAAAAAAAGTCAAAAAAAGATTTAATTGTAAATAACAAAATTAAATCTTTAAAAATATTTCTACTGTTTCACTCTGTGTTCTACTGTTTCACTCTGTGTTTTACTGTTTCACTCTGTGTTTTACTGTTCAGTTTTATCTAAAATTTAATTATATATTTGCCATATTTATCATTTTTGGAAGTTCCAGTCCAAACTATTAGTTTTTCATCAATTAATTTATTCAACAATCTAACTGCCGCATTTTTCTTACGGTCAATGATTTCTGCAACCTCTTCAGAAGTGATTTCACCTTTATCATAAATAGCTTGTAACACTTTTTGTTGTTGGAAATTTAAACTTTCCCATTTTTCTTTAATTTTAGTGTTTTTAAGCATTGTTTCTTTTTTTCTTTTACCACGCATAATGATATTATTATCAAGAACTAGCAAAACCGAATGTTGGTCTGGTTCAGAATATATTGGGTCTTTTAAATAAAAGTCTCTCATTTCTCTATAAATTCTTTTTACACCTTCATTTAATTCTCTAACAATACCAAATTCAGTTAAAACCCTAGATATTTGTGGATTTCTTGAATATCTTTTATATTGCATATTTTCTATCGTAACAAAACCACCAAGTTTCCCCGGACTATAAATTTCCAATCTATCATCAAATAACTTAACAGTAATATATTCTCCCGTATTAGTATAATCTCGGTGCGTTACAGCATTAACTAAGCCTTCATACCAAGCAAATTCGGGATATTCTGGTATTGTTTCAAAAACACCATTAGGATTTAAATGGGTAAACTCTCTTAACTGAGTATTAATAAAATTCCTAGCCTCTTCAAGAACTTTATATAAACATTTATCAAATGTTCGATCCTTTACAACATTAAAATCAACACCGGGTTGCAAATCAACGCCTTCAAACTTTACAACTCTAACTCTAGCACTTGGTAAATAAACTGACGGATTTTTACCAAATAAAAGCATACCTGAATTTGTTAAATTTAATTTACCATTATTTTCAACCAAAAAGCCTCGAGCTTTTAGAATTTGTTCATTACTTAATTCAGTTGCTCCTATTTTACTTTTATAAATTTCCATTACTTCTAAATCAACATCTTCGATACTAGTATTATTTATAATTTCTTATTCAAAATTTCTCTCATTTTTTTCATATTCCAAACTTCTTACTTGCATAGAATTAAGTTTTATTGATGAGTCTCCCTGCCTTAAATAAACTTCATCTTTATTGTTGCGAACAATAAAATTCATAACAGGTTTAATATGAAATAAAACTATCGTATCTTTTTAATTTTTATAATTTAGAACATCAATTAATTCTATATTATAATTTGGTGCCGGTTTTAAATAATTGGTTACTACTTTTTGACACTCATTTAACTTATTAACTCCATATGTATTAAAGCCTTCCACTGTACCATCGTCTTTAATTCCAATAGCAATAACACCACCATTGGCATTAGCAAAAGAGGCGATTTCATTAGCTAATTCTTGATTGCCAACTTTAGCACTTTTACGATCAAAATATAAATTCTCTTTGGTTTTTGTTAAATACTCCATTGTAATACTAGTATCAAATTTTGAAAAAGACATTTTATCACCCTCTTTAATAATAGTATACTATTTATTTAAGTATTTTACTTGTTTTAAAGGTAAAAAATTGAAAATTTTTGTTATTTGACATCAAAAAACTCCAGTATTTAAACTGGAATTTTGTTAACGACTATAAAATCTTTTACCTTCACCCGGCAATTGTGGAAGCCAAGTTCTTGGGTCCATGTGTGGGCCTCTACTTAAAGTAAAGAAGTCTCTTAAATAACGTCCCTTAAATAATTTAAAGTCTAAATGAGAACCAGTACTACAACTATCATAGCTTGGATTACCACCTTGCGTACCAATTTGTGTTGTATAATAAACAGTTTGCCCAACTGATACCGTTACGGTTTTCAAATGATAATAAACGGTTGTATAATTCTGCCCATTAACATTGTGAAGGATATAAACAATATTTTTACCACAAGATTGATTCCTAGATATAGTTAAAACTGTACCAGTCGTAATCGCATAAACTGGAGCTCCCTCATAATTAGATATATCAATTGCATTATGACTATTACCATAATAATTTTGAGTTACTTTTCCTTGAGTAAGTGGAATATAAAAGCCACCACTTCCACCACCGGTTACACTACCGCCTGAAGAACCACCGGATGAGCCACCACTAGAAGAGCCACCACCTGTTGACACTTGCGGAGGATTGATACGAGCTTCACAAGTAGCCATATCTTCATTTCCTTTACACCTCATTGTTTTTAAAGTATTAACATAATTCATAAGGTTTTCATATTCTGCTTGATAAGTCTGAACATTATCATTTAACTCTTCAATTTCTTGTGACAATTTATTAACAAGCTCCTCTAGTTCTTTATTTTTAGCAGCTAATTCTTCTTCTTTTTGGGCAAGTTCTTTTTGTTTAGCTTCATGACTAGATATCATTTCATTATATTCAGCCATTAATTCATCATTATAATCAGATAATTGTTCAGCTACCGAAATACGATAAATAAAGTCGGTAAAATCTTTAGCGCCAAAAATATACTCTAAATAACTCATCTCACCTTCAGACACTTGAACAAAAGTCATAATTTGTTTAATTTCATCATCTTTCTTATTAATCGAATCTTCAAGGTTTTTTATTTCGTTTTCTAAGGAACTAATATCATTTTTAGTTTGCGTTATTTCATTTTGAATCTTATCTTTTTCGGCTAAAGCTTCTTCTTTTTCAGCTTCTGTCATTTCTTTTTTTTCAGTTGTTGCTCTTTCTTGTTGTAATTTAGCTTCGGCCTGGGCAATATATTCATCTAAAGTTTCCGCTTTAGTTAAAACTGGAAAACACATAAAAGCCAAGATAAATATTAATCCTAAATTTCTAACTTTTTTTACCATCAAACCACCTGCTTTCCTTATTAATAGAATTATATCACATTTCACAAATATTACCTAAATTTTATAACAAAAGAAAAAAACTTTAGTGTAAACTAAAGTAAAATTTATCGGCCATTAAAATAAGACCCTTCAGCTGGAATTTGCGGAGCAACAGTTCGTGGATTCATCCGGTTACTATTTGGATTTCCACCACGAGCTACTCTATTTTCCCACTGATTACCAGCATTATCAAACAAGTTTAGATGGACATGAATACCGCCTGAACACTGGTCACCAGTATTACGTCCAGCCATTGACCCAATTCTTGTCATATATGAAACATTTTGGCCCACTCTTACCGACCAACTAGAAAGATGCCAATAAGAGGTGATATAAGAGTGTCCATTAATATTATGTTTTACGTAAACAATATGATTACCACAAGATGGATTATAATCAAGTAAAATGACTTGTCCATCAGCAATTGGATAAACCGCATCACCAGCTGTACTATTAGAAAAATCAATCCCTGTATGGTTTTCGCCACCACCATATGACCGCCAGCCATAATCACTAGTAACATAACCTTTAGCAATTGGCATATAAGTACCATTTGTACTAATAATATTAGAACCTAATTTACTTTGACAACTACTTGGCGTGTCACTACCACTACATCCTCGAGCTTTCATACTATTTATCAAAGCAATTTGCGTTTTATATTCTTGGTCTTTACTAATCATCCCAGATTGTAACTTTTCTATTTTCTCACTTAATTGTGCCTCTAAAACAGTAAGTTCTTGTTGCTTTTTCGTAAGTTCTGTTTGCTTATTTGATAAATCTTTTTGCTTTTGCTCTAAATTTTTAACATCTTCATCATATTCTTTAATTAATTTGTCATTATAATCAGAAAGCTGTTCAGCTACGGAAACTCTATAAATAAAGTCAGTAAAACTACTAGCTCCAAAAACATATTCCAAATATGTTGAAGAACCTTCAGAAACTTGAACAAATTTCATAATTTCTTTAATTTCTTCATCCTTTTTCTCAATTGACTTTTGTAAATCTTCAATATCTTTTTCAATATCTTCAAGCTCTTTATTTATATTTTCAATTTCTTTTTCCGCTTCTTCTTTTTGTTTTAAAGCTTCTTCGCGTTCTTGTTCAGTTAAAGCCTTTTGTGATTTCGCTTCATTATATTCTGCGCGATTAGCTTTAGCTTGCGCTAGTAATTCATTTAATGTTGCTTCTTTGGCACTGACACTAGGAATAGATATCAAAAAAACAAAAATCATGATTAATATACTTGATATAATATTTTTCAAACTATCACTGCTCCTTTAAAATTCTAACCGCCTTTTTATAATCGGGCATATATTTGGCCACCGTTTGCCAAAAGGCTTTAGAATGGTCAAAGTGAACTAAATGAGAAAGCTCATGAACTATCACATAATCGATTTCATGAATTTCATATCTTATCAAACGTGAATTTAAAGTTACGGAAGTATCTCTTTTATTACATACACCCCATCTTGTTTTCATCTTTCTTGTTTTTAATTTAGGGAAAGGAATATCTTCTTCAAACAAACTATACTTTATTTCTAATCTTTCATTAAAAACCTCTAACATTTGTTTTTGTAGCCATTTATCGAGTGAAGCATAAGATGGTGCATATATTTTATCATCATCAATCTCCACGGCATCAAAAGGTACGATTACAATATCGTACTTTTTTCCTAAATAATAAAAGTCTTGTTGCCTTTGATATTTAGCTTTAGCCACCGTCAAGGCCTTTTTTAAATATTCTTGCTCATCATCAAGCATTGATTTTATCTGCCATTTAGTCACTAACATATTAGTTGTAACATAAATTGTCAAATCGTCTTTTATTTTTATATAAGTATTTTTGTTGTTTTTTTTAACAACTACAACTTTATATTTTTCATTATCAACTTTATAGTAAAACTCATATGACATAAGGCTTCACCATTATTCTTCAGTATATTCTACATATTCAGCACTAGCTACATCATCGTTAGTAAGTGGCATATCAACTGAAGCAATTATTTCCCTACTTTCACCAGGATTTAATGGTTCACCTAAATACGCAAGTAAAGTAACAACTTCATTTCCATCGGCATCTTTTAAAAGAATACCAAATTCTTCAATATTTTTAACTTCCTGTGTATTATTAACCACATCAGCATAAAAAACTGATAAATCGTCAGTAACTTCTAATCTAATATTTTGAATACCTAAATCAGCGTAAGTACTATCTTGAATTACCTCCTCATTAGTGTTTTGAATAGTTTTTTCTTCTTTTGGTTCTTCTTCTTTATTACTGTTCATATTAACAATAATCCCCACGACAACAGCGATAATAATAACCACTACAATTAATAAAGCTATTAATAACTTCTTTTTATTTTTCATCTTCTTGCCTCCTCCTATTTTCTATAAAACATTATATCATTTTTTAAAAAAATTGCAAATAAAAATCACATAGTATTTTACCATATGATTTTTAATCTTTTATAGTACAGTTAAAATTGCACATACTAATAAGATAATTAGGAATATTAGTAAAGCAAATTTCCAAATGTATTTAAACCATTGTTTATAAGATACATCAAAGAAACTTAAACCAGCAATTAAAACTACACTAGTTGGGAATATTAACATTGCAACAGCGTATACTGATTGAATTAATAAACCAGCTACTGATAAAGCTGACGCATCAAAACCAGTAACATAAGCAGACATACCTGCTAGTAAGTAATATAAATCATTATAGAAGAAACTTCCATATAATGAAGCAATTGCTGTTGTAATTACATTAAATCCATCTGATAATTCAAATGTTTTTGCGAACATTGTATCAACAAGTGTTCCTGTTCCACTATATGATGCTTGATAAAGTACATATAGAATTACACTAGCAAGACCAGCATAAATCGCAGTTGGCATCATTTTTTTCATACCAGAAATAAATGATTCTACATATTCATGTAAACTTAAACGATATAACCAAGCAATAATAGCTGAGGCAATTATCATCATAACAACAAATTCAGTATTACCCCAATAACCCATTTGAGTTATACCACTAAATAAGTGTTCAAATATTGCAAAGTCACCAATTTTAACACCCATAATATCGTCATATAAATCATTAAAGAAATTAATGTCAAATGAATAATACCAGTTATACATACCAACGAATGTAACAATAACCATTAAGGCAAAGATAACAATTAATGGTACAGTACTAACTCTTTTTTCTTTGTTAACTTTTTTAACTGATTTGCTAATAGCCATAGCTTGTGTTGATTTCTTCGTAGTTTTTTTAGCTGTAGCTTTTTTAGCCGGTGCTTTTTTAGTAGTTGTTTTAGAAGCACTCTTTTTAGTTGCTGTTTTTGGTGTTTCTTTCTTAACTTGTTCTTTAGATTCTTCTACTTTTTTTACTGTTTCTTTAATTACTGCTGGTTTAGTAAGATTTTTACTAAACTTTAGAACAAAAATAATAAAGATAACTGTAATAACAACTAATAAGATAACTTTAGCTACAATTTGGTTAGTCATTTCAAGTGATAATAAATTTTTAGTATAACCTGAAATATTGAAACCAAATGTAGACGCTGCGGAACCAATTAAAATTGACCCAACAGTTGACGCCATTGCTACTACTTTAGTAAAGTTTAATTTGAATAATACCATAGCTGATAATGGTACTAGTACAAATAAAGGTATAATAAGTCCAGTTACTGATGAAAGTAATACATAGAAGATAATCGTAATAACTAGAAAAGTTTTTTCCTTTTTACTAAATTTACCAGCTAATTTGTCTGTTAATTTATCTAATGCTCCTGTTTTACTCATAACGCCATATAAGCCACCTATTACTGCAAATACAATAATATAAGTAGCAAATACTAGTATGGTTGAAATAGGAATACTAAATAAATCAAAAATTCCAACTGCATCGATACCATTTGTTTCTAGCTCGCCACTAGTATAAGTACCAACTGGAATAATCCAACTTAAAATAACAAAAATTAAGAAAGATATTCCGATAGCTTTTAATAAATTCCTTTTCACTTTTTCTACCTCCCAGTGTAATTATATCAAAAAATCCTTATAATATAAAGTTTTTTTTATTAAATTTACTATTTTTCATACCATTTTCACAAAAAAGCAAAAACAAATATTAAAATTTTACCTTATAAATTATGATAAAATTAAATTGGTGGTACGATGATAAAAATAAATATCAAAGAACTTCTAAAAAAAACGGAAAAAGCAAATTCCTAGTAGATAAAGAAAATAACGAGCCTAAAAATTAAGTTCGTTATTTTAAATTTCTAATTTTACCTAATGATAAAAGTTTATCAGTTTCTATTATTTTATACTTTTGAATATTTCTATTTTCATAAGTAACCACATAATAAGTTAAATCATCAATATCAATAAATGCTATATACTGGGTATAATTAGGTGCTCCATTACTGGTTATAACAACGCCTTTAGGAATACTAACTGTTTCTAATAAATGAAAAGCACTTACAAGCGTTTCTTTTTTACCAGCTGGAATTAAACAACTTTTTTGAAAACAAGTTTTAACAAAACGCGAAGTAGATGTATAATCACCAGGAAGTCCTTTAGCTCTCGTGCCATTACCAAAAGCTTCTAAAACAAGGCCATTCCAATTAGCTTCATCATATTGTAATGGTGATAAATTAAGATAATTTCTTAAATTTGTCATATGAAAATCAAATGTTGGACTGTTAGTTAATACACCAATTTTATTATCATAGATATGTAGCCCACTAGCGGTCTTTTCAATTGTTAAAGAATTGCCGTTTTTATCTGCTACTATCCAATGAAGTGGCGAAACTATTCCTGTAACTTGGTCGGGAGTTCCTATTATATTTGTTTTTCTAAATAATTGTTTAACTTCTTCTAAATTCTGACAATTACCTAATATATAATTTACAACGGCTACTGATGGTAAATTAAAGTTTTGACTTTCTTCGTCATATTTGGCAAAACCACTAAAATATAAAGCGGCGGCCACAAGTCCTTTTTCATTTGCCCCATCCGAACATATAACTTCAGGCACTTTTTGACCTATTCCGATAAATTTATATTTATTTTTTACGGAATATTTATTTAAAGCAATCCACTCAAAGTCTCTAGGGAAAATAAAGACTTCTGGCTCTAATTCGTACGAAAAATCCATCGTCCGGCCAAAAAAAGTATTTTTATCATTACTTTGAATCGTAAGCGCGGTACACATATCTTCACCTCTTTATTAAAATATATTTAATAAAAGGAACTTTTAGAATAACAAATTATAGACTAAAGTCGTCAAAAAGCAAAGTAAAATACCCGTGATGGTTGGAATTATTATTGATAATAATGTCCATTTTAAACTACCAGTTTCTTTTTTTATTGTTAATACCGTAGTTAAACAAGGCCAGTGCATAAGTGAAAATATAATTGTACAAATAGCCGTTAAATTAGTCCATCCATTTTGAACAAACAAATCTTTTAAGACGGCCAAATTGTCAATATCCGTCAAATACCCAAGCGACATATAACCCATAATAATAATTGGAATAACAATTTCATTAGCCGGAAAAGCTAAAATAAAAGCCATTAAAATAACCCCATCTAATCCAATTAGTCTGGCAAATGGGTCTAATCCTCCTGAACATATTGCTAGTAAACTATTACTACCTATTTGAACATTAGCCATAAGCCAAATAACAATACCTGCTGGTGCGCTCGCACATATTGCTCTTTTTAAAACAAAAATTGTTCTATCAAATAAAGACCTAACTATTACTTTTCCTACTTGTGGTCGTCTATAAGAAGGGAGTTCTAAAGTAAAAGAAGATGGTACTCCTTTTAAAAGAGTTTTCGATAATATTTTAGTAATAACAAAAGTAACAAAAACACCTAAAACTATAAACAAAGTAAGTAATAAAGCACTTAATAAATTATTATTAGAAACAATTAAAAACATAGTAATCATTGAAATTATAAGCGGAAAACGGCCATTACAAGGAACAAAAACATTAGTTAAAATAGCCATTAATCTTTCTCTTGGCGAATCAATAATTCGAGCTCCCGTAACACCCACCGCATTACAGCCAAAGCCCATCGCCATTGTTAAAGCTTGCTTACCACATGAAGCACATTTCTTAAAAGCTTTATCGAGACAAAAAGCAATTCGCGGTAAATATCCTAAATCTTCAAGTAAAGTAAATAAAGGAAAAAATATTGCCATTGGTGGTAACATTACCGCAATAACCCAAGCAAGGACACGAAACAAGCCATAAACAAACATATCAACAATAACGGCTGGCAAATGACAAAATTCTAAAAAATTTAAAAGTGGTTTTTCAAAACTAAAAAGAAAATCATATAAAATTTCCGAAAAATAATTAGTACCAACGATTGTTAACCAAAAAACAAATAGAAGCATAATTAACATAATGGGTATACTAAAATATTTATTAGTAACTATTTTATCAATAATTCTATCCTTTTTTTGATAATCTTTATTATGATAAATTATTACTTTATCAGCAATTCTACTAGCTTCATTAACAACATTTTCCGTTACTAAAGCTTTGATATCTATGTTTTTTAAATCTTTTTTTATATCTTTTAAGATTTTCATATTTATATCATCAGTAACATTTTTAGTTGTCAATAAATTTAAAGCATAATTTGTTTTATTTAAGATGTTTGAAGCAAGTAATGGTTCTAATAAACTAACTGATTCTTGCAACTTTTTCGGTGGTTTTAAATAATAATAACTATTTTCTCTTTTTAAAACTTGCGTTAAACTTTCCATAATATCGTCAATACCTTTACTGCTTCTAGCAATGGCGGGAACAACAGGAACATTTAATAATTTTTCTAAAGCTTTAAAATCTATTTCAATTTTTTTCTTTTTGGCCTCATCTAATAAATTAATGCACAAAACTACTTTATTAGTAATTTGTAGTACTTGTATAACTAAATTTAAGTTTCGTTCAAGAGTAGTAGCATCACAAACAATAATTAAGCCATCATAATCATTACTATAAACAAAATCTCTTGTAACTTCTTCTTCTTTTGAATGTGCTAGTAAAGAATAAGTACCCGGTAAATCTTCAATTATATAACTAACACCTTTGTATTTTTTTACTCCACTAGCTTTAGCCACGGTTTTCCCCGGCCAATTACCAGTATGTTGGTGCATTCCCGTTAAAGCGTTAAAAATGGTACTTTTTCCAACATTAGGGTTTCCAATTAAGCCTATTTTCATAATTCTTCCACCATAATATCTTTAGTATCATCTTTACGGATAGCAATAATCGCGCCTTTTATTTGATAAGCTACCATATCTTTTCCCGGACTTATTAAAACGGTTTTTATTTTACTTCCAGGAACAAGCCCGATATCTAATAATCTATTTTTAATATTTTCATTGGCAGCTACTTTAATAACTATAGCTTCCTTATTAAGCTCTAAATCATTTAGAGATTTCATTACATCACCCCATACTCTCATTTTAGTATATGAAAGAAATTATTTTTGGGCAAAAAAAGATAAGCAAAATTGTTTACTTATTCTTTGAGAACAAAATGCAAATTATATTTTTAACTTTTTAATTCTTTTAATTTTTCTAATGAAATTCCAGTTATTTCCAATATATCTTTGTCAGACATTTTTCGTTTTAATAAATTTTTAGCTATTTCCATTTTACCTTGCTCAAACCCCGCTTGCTGGGCCTCATTCATTAAGGTATTATGAGTTCTAATGGCATCTTCTTCAGCGGAAAATAAAAAACGCATTTCTTCATTATCGTTTAATTTATCAACGTTTTTCTTAAATTGTTCCATATTAACATCTCCCTTACATATTTTTTGTAACTCATCACCACCTAAAGCTAGCATAATAATATGCTTATATTTCAAAGCTTGTTCTCTTTCTTTTTTATTAGAACTGTGGTAATACTTAAGTAACTTACTTATATTATATTCGATAATCATAAAATTTTCAATATAAGCATGTCCACTTTTGACACCAGTTAATATATATTTTTCTTCAATTGGCCGGTTATCGGGGAGTCCTATAGTAAAGTTAATCTGGACATGATTATTCATTTTATCGTAGCTTTCACCACGGTTTAAATCTTCAATATAGTTACTCATTAAATAGCCTGCATTACGAATAGGAAGTAAACTATAATAAGATGAATTTAACTCTACATTGATAATATTGCCTAATGTTTGTACAAGAACATCTAAAGTTCTGATTTTCTTATTATAAATGGAAACAGGTCTTTCATTATTTTTAATAACCAAGTCTTCAATTTTTTTATCTAATATCTTTTCTAGTAACCAAGTCTTCAATTTTTTTATCTAATATTTTTTCTAGTAACCATTTTAATAAAAATTTATTAGATTCTGTACATAAAGCATTTTTAAATACCAACTCGTTCATAGCTGTATAATATTTCTTTTTTTCATAAAAATTTTGATGCATATATTTCTCCTTTCTTTTTTAAAAAGGACAAATATTTTACCGGTTAATTTTTGAAGGGAAATACCCCTTCTACTAGTATTATACGATAAAAAAAATTAAAAATCCTGCAAGAATAGGAAAAAAATTTAATTTTTCCTTGACACTTCCGTATAGGTAAGTGTTATAATCATGGGGCGGAGGTGGGATGTATGAAGGAAAAAATTGATTTAAAAAATACTTTTAAGTTATTAAAGCGAACTTGGAAGTATGCTGGTAGCTATCGCAAATATTTATTTTTATATGGCTTTTTCTCATTGTTAATGGCCGTTATTAGTGTTGGCGTTCCAGTTTTATCAGCTAATTTAATGCTGAATATGACGAATGGTGTTTTAGATAAGCTTTTGATTGTCGCGGGAGCGATATTTGGAGTAGAATTTTTAAGAAATATTTGTAATTATTCTGCTAGTCTTGCCATTAATAAATTTAGAATTGAAACTCTTAACGATATTCAAGTATCTTTAGCCGATGAAACTTTAAATTTAACGGTTAAAGAATTAGATAAAAATTCTTCAGGTGTTTTTATCGATAGACTATCTAAAGATGCGAGCCAGCTTGCTGATTTATTTAATATGCTTACTTGGTATATCGGACAAATTTTAACTAATATTGGGGTGCTTGGGGCAATATTTATTGTTAATAAGTATATGTTCTTATTTAGTGTTATTGTATTAATGCTTTTATATTGGATTGAGCGTGCTCGTATTCGTAATGCTTATAGATTTGATAAAAAAATAAGAAAGCTAAATGAAAAAAATAGTGGCTTAATTGCTGAACTTGTAAGAGGAATGCGTGATATAAAAGTATTAAATTCCGCGCACGATTTTATGATTAAAATTATTGGAAGAATTAAAGAAGCTAATGATAAAAAATATGAAATGCAAGCCCAAAGAAATGGTTATAATTTTTGGTATAATAACGTTCGTGATTTAAGTGATTTTCTATTTATTGGTCTTGGTGTTTATTTAATTTATTTAGGAAAATTAACACCAGAAAATTTAGTCATTATCTTTATGTATCAACCACGAACCTTTAGTATGTTATATTCACTTACTAGTTTTATCGAAGAACTTAAAAAATTTAGTTTATCATCATCTAGGGTTTTTGAAATTATCGATGGTGATTTTGAAAAAGAAACTTTTGGTTCTAAACATTTAGATAAAATAAATGGTAATTTTGAATTTAAAAATGTTACTTTTGGTTATGAAGAAAATAGACCAATATTAAAAAATTTAAGCTTTAAAGTAAACGCTAATGAAACTGTGGCTTTTGTTGGTAAAAGTGGTGGAGGGAAAACAACTATCTTTAGTTTGATTGATAAATTATATACCATAAAAGATGGTGAAATAACTATTGATGGCATCGATATTAATGAGCTTGATAAAGATAGTATTCGCAATAATATTTCAATAATTACGCAGTCGCCATATATCTTTAATTTTACGATTAAAGAAAATTTAAAAATAACTAAAG
>CALVRT010000049.1 GCA_944358735.1 uncultured Bacilli bacterium
TGGGGGCAGTACAATATTCTAATACAAATTTATCTTCTTTTTTACAAATAACAACACCTATTGTTTTATCATTAAATGGTTCTTTAATATGTTTATCTACATAATTAACATAGCTCATAATTTGACCTATATAATAGTGCTTCATTTCCGTAACTTTTAATTCAACTACAACAAAGCAATTATACTTATAGTTAAACAAAAGAAAGTCAATATAGTTATATTTGTCACCCATTTTTATTTTTATTTCACTACCAATATAGGCAAAACCAACACCAAGTTCCTTTAAAAAACTATCAATATTTTCTAAAATCATTTGATGCAATACATATTCATTTACTTTTTCAGGAATATTATCCGTTTTAATAATTATCGGGTTTTTAATTAAAGTATTTATTTTTGGTTCTTCTAATTCTTCCTTATAACCAATTCTTTCATATTCTTTTGATTTTATTCGAGCAGCCAGTTCTCGTTTTGATAAATTTAATTTGGAAGTTATATAGAGATAATACTTTATTTCTTTTGTATCTTTTAATGGTAATATTAAAGAAAAATGACTCCAAGTTAAATTTGGTAATTGTTGCGCCACTGGCGCAAGTTTTTGAATTAACAAGTAAAATTGACGCATTCTACTTAAATTAGTATAAGTGTAGCCTTTCCCTAACTCTTTAGTTAACTTCTCCGAATATTCCTTAATTAACTTATTTCCATACTTGGCCCGTTTTTTGCCACCTTGCGCTTCAACGATTAATCTTCCTACTTCAAAGTAACTATTTAAATCACTTTTATTTTTTGAGTAATCTTTAACTTTTTTATATGTTTCATTTTTAACTAATACTTCTTTTATTTCATTATAATAATTCATTAATTCACCTCCTAATATACCCCTCTACTATATATCATAGGAGATTTGTTTAAAAAATCCTGCAAAAAATCAAAAAAAAATACAGAAATTAATCTGCATTTTCTAGACTTTTATAATATTCAAACCTTTTTATCGCATTTTCCTTGTTTTGTTTCAATAAAAGTTCAGCATTTTCTTTATTTACTGTTTTTAACATTGTATATCTTGTTTGTTTTTCTAAAAATTCTTCATATAAATCAAAATTAGGATTTTTACTATCTAAAGTAAATTTAGTTCCATCATATCTAAATATTGGAAAATAACCGCATTTAGTTGCTAAAGCCTCCATATTTACACTTTCACCCATACCACCTTTAATACCATGAGAAATACAAGGCGTATAAGCAATAATTATCGAAGGACCATTATGATTATAAGCTTCAGTAAAAGCCTTAATCGTTTGCATCATATTAGCTCCTAAACAAACTGTTCCTACATAAACATTAGGATAGCACATTGCAATACGAGCTAAATCCTTTTTAGATTGCTTTTTACCAACACTAGCAAATTCCGCGACAGCGCCAACTGGCGTAGCTTTAGATGCCTGCCCACCAGTATTAGAATATACTTGACTATCTAGTACTAAAATATTGATATTTTCACCGCTTGAAAGAATATGGTCGATACCACTAAAACCAATATCATAACCCCAACCATCGCCACCTATCGCCCAAATACTTTCAGCTAAAATGTGACTTTTAAGAGGTTTTAATTCGGGATATTTTTCATAATTAATATTTTCATATACTTCTTTTGTTATTTCATAATCATTAGAGTTTTCAAGCCATTTTTTAAATAATGGTTCATCATATTTTTCCATTATTCCTTTTATCTGATTTTTCGCACTACTAGCGCCAGTTAATAGACCAAAACCATATTCGGCATTATCCTCAAATAAACTATTAGACCATGGTAAATTATAAGGTAAATTAGGAAGACATCCTCCATATATTGACGAACAACCAGTGGCATTTGCTATAACTACATTATCAAATAACTGGGTAAGTAATTTGATATAAGCAGTTTGTCCACAACCCGCACAAGCTCCACTGTAAGCAAATTTAGGCGGATTTAACTGACTACCTTTAATATTTGTTCTTGGTAAGTTTTTAGGCTTAATATTTTTAGATAAATAAGCAAATTCATTATCATCACTATTATTTATAAAGGTTAAAGCTTTATTTCCTTTTTTACCTGGACAAATATTAATACATAATCCGCAGCCTGTACATTTTTGTCTATTAACACTAATTATATAATAACCTTGTGGGGTTTTAACACACTTATCTTTAATATTTTGCGGAGCTTTATTATATTCTTCGTTATCTAATAAAAATGGTCTAATAACCCCGTGTGGACAAAAAAACGAACACTGTCCGCAGGTAATACAGTTATCTTTATTATAACAAGGTACATTCGCACTAATAGCCGTCTCGGCAGCAATTTTAGGTGCGAAAGAACCGTCCCTATATTCCATAACTTCCGAAACTTTTAAAGTGTTTCCCTGACGACTTTCTAAAGCTTCATAGATATCGCTGTAATTATTTTCTAAATTACTATTTTCATTATCTAAAGGTATTTCTTTTAAATACTCGGAAACTTTATTTAAAGCATTTTTATTAGCTTCCGCTACTGCAGGACTTTTAACTTTAAATTTTTTATCAATATATCTATGTAAATAATTATGGGCTTCATCATAATTAACAGTTTTTATAAATTTAAGAATAGCCTCTGACATTATCATACTTATTTTACGGCCTAATTTAACGCTATCAGCTAGTTTATAAGCATCAATACTGTATAATTTTACTTTTCTCTCATTTAAAAGCTTTTTATAAGGTTTTAAGGCCTCTAATAAATCTTTATCATTCAGTGAAGTACTAATTAGTAAAGTTCCCTCTTCACTTATATTACTAATCGCATCAAACTCTGATAAATAACGGTCATTAGCGATAACGACAACTGAAGGATGACTAACATAATAAGACGACTTTATCTTATCACTTGAAAACCTTAAATGGTTAACCGTTACCCCACCAGATTTTTTAGAATCATAATCAAAATATCCTTGAACATAATTATCAGTTTTTTCACCAATAATTTCAATTAAAGCTTTACTAGCACTAACCATACCATCACTACCGTAACCATAAATAAGCATTTCAAAATGATTATTAGTTTTAATATTTTCATAAGGTAAACTTAAATTAGTTACATCATCATCAATACCAATGGTAAATTCTTCTTTAGGACTTTCTAACATATCATAAACAGCTTTTATCATTCCTGGCGTGGTATCTTTACTAGAAAGGCCATAACGACCGTGAGTAATTAAAATATTCTTTCCAGCTAAAGCACTACAAATATCTAAATATAATGGTTCACCATTGCTACCAGGCTCTTTGGCTCGGTCTAAAACAGCTATTTTTTTAGTTGTTTTTGGCAAAACTTTTAATAAATATTCTTTGGCAAATGGGCGGTATAAATGAACCTCAATAAGGCCAAGTTTTTCTGAACTACTTTCAATATATTCACGAATTGTATTACAAACAGACCCCATAGCAATAATAACCTCTTCAGCATCAGGCGCACCATAATAATTAAATGGTTGATAATTTTCACCAGATAATTTATTAATCTCCGACATATAATGATTAACAATATCTGGGACTAGATTATAAGCATTATTACGAGCTTCTACTGATTGAAAATAAATATCCGCATTTTGATTGGTTCCTTTAGTTACTGGCTTATCAATATTTAAAGCTCTTTCACGAAATTTATTTAAAGCTTCATAATCAAGTAAGCCTTTAATATCTTCTTTGTCTAAAATATTAATTTTATTTATTTCATGACTAGTTCGAAAGCCATCAAAGAAATGCATAAATGGTAAAGAAGCTTTTATCGCCGATAAATGACTAACTAAACCTAAATAATATGCATCTTCGGGATTAGATGAAGCAAGCATACAAAAACCAGTTCCTCTAGCACTATAAACATCGCTGTGGTCGCCAAAGATACTTAAGGCGTGTGTTGCCACGGTCCTAGCAGCGACATGAATCGTACAAGGTAACATTTCCCCAGCTATTTTATACATATTTGGCAGCATTAAAAGTAAGCCTTGACTAGAGGTATAAGTACTAGTAAGTCTTCCCATTTGAAGAGAACCATGAACCATACCGATTGCTCCTGCTTCACTTTGCATTTCGATTATTTTAACAGGTTCACCAAAAATATTGGTTTCCCCACTAGCCGCCATTTTATCCATTAAAGCTGGCATCGGACTAGATGGGGTAATTGGATATATACCTGCCACTTCTGTAAAAAGATAAGAGGCATACATCGCCCCTTCATTTCCACTTGCTATTACTTTTTTCATTTTATCACCTTCTTTATTCTGGACATCCATCTTCAGAATTAGCATATGTTACTTCATAATGATAATTTTTAGGGTCACTAGTTTGCCCGGTAGAATCATAATCTATACTAATTAATACCGCATCACCAGATTTATACGCTGCACCAGTCATTGGATTTTCCATATCACTTTCAATATAATTGCCAGCTATTAAATCGCTGATAGGAACGGGCTTTTCGGCATGCTGTCCCCCATTAAGTCGGGGCAACACATCCGGATTATCAGTTACATACATCTGCGCCGCCTGAATTAAGTTTTCTTCTTGTGACTTGCAAGTTTCATTTCGGCTATTAGTAATATTTTTATCAATTGTTGTTGTAATAACAACAGCTAGTATGCCTAAAATAACAATAACGCCCATTAATTCTGCTAATGTAAAACCTCTCATATAAGCCTCCTTATTTCTTCTGTTTTTTCTTTAATATTGCCATTTGTAATGAAAGACCCAACGACAATTATATCAACATCTTTTACTTTATCAATTACCTCTGGTTTAATACCACCATCAACTTCGATTAAATAATTTAAATGATGTTTTTCACGGTACTCTATTAAATAATTTATTTTAGAAC
>CALVRT010000050.1 GCA_944358735.1 uncultured Bacilli bacterium
TAATGATAATATAGAAGTTAAATTGCAAGATAATACTGTTTTGTTAAATCAGGAACAACTAGTAAAATTATATAATTCAAGTAAATCAAATATATCAGAGCATATAAAACATATATTTGAAGAAGGAGAATTAGATGAATTAACAACTGTTCGGAAATTCCGAACAGTTGCCACAAAACAGTATAAATGGTACAATTAAGTAGGAGGCTTAAATATGAAAGGTAAATTAATAGTTATTGAAGGAACTGATTGTTCTGGAAAAGAGACCCAAACTAAATTGTTAATGTCAAGGTTAAGAGAAGAAGGTATAAATGTAAATAATTTTAGTTTTCCTAATTATAATAGCCCAACAGGAAAAATAATTGGTGGACCTTATTTAGGTAAAGAAAATATTGGCCCAAGTTTCTTTGAAGAAGGCGCAAGTAATGTTGACCCTAAAGTAGCTTCACTTTATTATGCAGCTGACCGTAAATATAATATTGAAAAACTAGAATTTTTGCTTAATAATGGCGCTAATTTAATACTAGACCGCTATATATATTCTAATATGGCGCATCAAGGTGGGAAAATAAAGGACAAAGAAAAAAGAAACAACATGTACGAATGGCTTTATAATTTAGAATTTAATTTACTAGAATTGCCTAAACCAGATTTAGCTATTTATCTTCATATGCCAACAGAAAAAGCTGCCGTTTTAAAAAATAATCGGGAAAGTTTAGATGCCCATGAAAAAGATGAAAATCATTTAAAAAATGCCGAACAAGCTTATCAAGAACTCGCACTTAAATATAATTTTGTAAAAGTCGAGTGTACTTTTGATGATAAGATAAAAAGTATTGAAGACATAAATGATGAAGTTTATGAAATTGTCAAAAATTGTTTAAAATAAAATTGGCAAAAATACATAAAAATGATAAATTGTTATTGTAGACGGGAAGACCTATGAAGAAAATATTATAGGGATATTGTTGTAACGTGTTACCGCTTGTTTGGTCGCCGAATTCTAACAGCAACTCGAACAATGTGTGGAACGTGAACAGTTCGGGCAACCTCAACAACAACAATGCGAACAATACGAACGGCGTCCGCCCAGATCTCTTTAAACACTAGGGATTATGAACTTACGGGTCATAATGAAAAGATATAGAGAACAAACGATATTCCTTGCCAAGTAAGTTTTAACTGAAAAGCAGAAAAATTAAATATAGCCAGAGATAACTTTAGTAGAGTTTTTCGAAAAAGATATGATATGTTTAAGACTATATTTTAAGCAGTACCTGATATAGTAGTTTTTACTATTGGTACTGCTTTTTTGTTTTTAAAGGAGGTATGATATGCGCTTGTTTGACTTATATGAAGTTAATAGGAATAAGTATGATAAATATGTTATTTTAATTAAAGAAGGTAATTTTTATGAAGCTTTTAATGAAGATTGTTTTCTTTTAAATAATTTATTTAATTTTGGACTTCGAACTGGATTTCCAGTCATTGCTTACAATAAAGTTTTAGATAAATTGAATGCTTTTAAAATCAATTATATTGTTGTAGAAAAATTTGAAATTGTTGTTAAAAAGAAGTTTAATAAAAACAATTATAGTAATTATATCGCTAAAGATTTAGATATTGATAACCGTATTCTTGATATTAATAATCGTTTAAATACATTAAAAAATTCACCAAAAATTAAAGATATTTTGGTGGAAATTGAAAAGATATTATGAAAGATAATTTACAGATTATTACTGATATAAAAAAACGGCAATTTATTTAGATAAAATCGTTATGAATTTTCCTAATAATGATAAAGTAATCAAAGATAGAATAATGACAGCAGCGTTTGATGTTTTGGAAATGGCTTATATGGCTAATGAAAATAAAGATGATTACCGTATTGGTTATCAAAAACGATTGCTTACTAAAGTTAAAATGATTGATTTTTATTTAAAACTAGCCTGTGACAAAAATTATATTTCTTATCAAAAATATCAAAAAATAGGAACTTATTTATTAAATAGTCTTAAGCAAATCTATGGATGGATTAAAAGTGAAAAGGCAGGGTAATTTATATCAAAAAATAGATGTTAAAAGTGTTATCCAAATATATGAAAAACAAATCAGAAGAAATACGAAAAATAAATATAAATTAAGAAAATTTGAAGATTTTTATACAGCTAATATAGCCAATATTAAAAATATATTTGATGCGAAGCAATATCAGAATATTCGTTATAATATCTTTTTAATTAAAGACCCTAAATATCGTATTGTGATGAGTCAAGATATTAAGGATAAGCTTATTAACCATGTAATGGCCAATATTTTAATCGAGGTATTAGAACCGTCTCTAATTATAACTAATGTTGCAACCCGCAAAAAAAAAAGTACACATTATGGAATTAAATATTTAAAAAAATATCTAAATGAATTGAAAGGTGATACGGTATATGCTTTAAAATTTGATATTTTATAGTATCGACCATGAAAAATTAAAAGAAATGTTACAAAAAAAAATAAAAGATAAAATATTTTTAGATGTTTTATTTACAATAATTGATTCAACTGATTATGGAGTTAATGATAATATAAATTTTTTAAAAAATCAAGAAATAAGGCGTGTAAAAACGTTAAATATTAATAACAAAGAGAAAAAAATTAAAGAAATTGAAAGCATTCCCCTTTATAATAAAGGTAAAGGTTTACCAATAGGTAGTATGACTAGTCAAATAATGGCTATTTTCTATCTTAATGATGTCGCCCATTATATAAAAGAAAAACTTCACTGTAAGTATTATATAAGATATATGGATGATGGTGTAATACTATCTAACGATAAAGAATATTTAAAGAAATGTTTAAACGTTATTAGAGAACTTGTCAAAGAATATAAACTTACTTTAAATAAAAAAACTGGTATTATTAATGTTATTAAAGATGGAATGGAGTTTTTAGGCTTTCGTTATTATATTTGGCATAATAAAGTAATAATGAAAGTTAAAAATCAAACTAAAAAAGGTTTAAACGTAAAATGAAGTTAATTAAAAAAAGAAGATTTAATGATGAAACATCCAGAAGTATTGTTAGTAGCTATATCGGTCATTTAAAATGGGGCAACTGTTATAATTTATTTAAAAGTGGTAGTAAAAAAAATAGGTGAATGTAATCACTTACTTGCCAGTATTTTGAAAGTAGAATTTAGTCTACTTTTTTTGTTTATTTTAAATATTTTACCGAGTAATTTTTGAAAGAAAATTCCTTTATACGATAAAAAAATTAGTTAAAAACTGGTAATTTGAAGCAAAGTCTTTAAACAAACAAAAGTTCGTTATACAATAGTTTTGGTGATGCTTATGAAACGAATTTATCTTTGTATTGATTTAAAAACCTTTTATGCTTCAGCTGAATGTGCCGAAAGAAATTTAAATCCTTTTAAAACCAATTTAGTAGTAGCTGATATAAATAGAGGTAAAAATGCCTTATGTTTAGCTATTACACCAAAAATGAAAAGTTTTGGGATTAAAAATAGATGCCGCTTATCAGAGATTCCCTCAAATATTAAACCAATTATTGTAAAACCAAGAATGCGTCTTTATTTAGAGTATGCGAAAAAAATATATAATATTTATTTAAAATATGTTGCCGAAGAAGATATTCATGTTTATTCGGTTGATGAAGCTTTTTTAGATGTCACTAGTTATTTAAGGCTTTATAAAGATGAAGTTATTTTAGCTAAAATAATTATGCAAGATATTTATAATGAAACTAAAATAGCGTCAAGTACGGGTATTGGAACAAACCTTTATTTAGCTAAAGTTGCTTTAGATATTTTAGCTAAACATAGTAAAACTAATATCGCATATTTAAATGAAGAAACGTATAAAAAATTATTATGGAATCATACGCCACTAACTGATTTTTGGCAAATAGGTGAAGGAATAAGTAAAAGACTAGAGAAACTAGGTTTAAAAGATATGTCCGATATCGCTCATGCCAATCCAGATATTTTGTATAAAGAATTTGGAAAAGTATCCGAGCTATTAATTAGCCATGCTTATGGAAAGGAATCTTGTACTATTAAAGATATTAAAAACTATCACCCACAAAGTACAAGTCTTTCTAGTAATCAAACGTTATTTAAAACTTATAATTATTTAAAAGCTCAAACTATTTTAATTGAAATGGTTGACAATCTTGTTTTAGAACTTAATGAAAAAAAGTTAAAAACTGGTAAAATTGGGCTTTATGTTAGTTATCAAAATGAACGGTTTAAAGCTAGTGTTTCTTTTGTTCCAACTTGTAATTATCAAATAATATTAAAACATTTTCTTTATCTTTATGGTAAAAATAAATTAAATAAAATAAGAAAAATTGGTATTTGTTTTTCTAAATTACAAGCAAATAATAGTGTTCAATTAAATTTATTTACCACTGACGATTATAAACTAATTAATTCAGTTATTGCGATAAAAGATAAATTTGGTAAAAATTCGATATTAAGAGGCATTAGTTATTTAGAAGAAGCAACAGGTAAAGACCGTAATCAAATGATAGGTGGACATCATGTTTAACCGGGCTTATCAATTTTTACCATTTAATGCATTAAAAACAAGATTAATTAAAAGTGAAAATAAAAATATAGATGCCTATTTAAAACCAGGAATAACTGTTAAAATAAAATATAATTATAATAATCAAATTATCTTTATAAAGGGTATTATTAAAAGTGTTGATAAGATAAATGGTTATTTATATTTAGTGAATAAACGTCTTGATTTAAATGATATCATAGGTGTTGATATTTTGACGAAATAGGGGAAATGTGCTATTATATAAATGATAAGAGGTGGTATTATGAAGGAAAAAAAAGAAAAGTTATTAAAACACTGCCGAGATTTATTATATGAAGAAGCTTTTAACATGCCTTATGATAGGGTAAAAAATATGTATACTGATAATCAAATAAATAGAAAAATGGATGATTTTTTAACGGATTTAATTGAACGGGGAGAACTGTTTTATGGCAGTAATTTTATTGAAGATTTTATTAAAGAAAGAACTGATGAAGCTAGAAAATACTTAATTACAGATTTAAGATATGGTAATGGGATAGAGCCAGTAACAGAAACAAATATAGCCAAACAAGGTAGTAACTTAAGTACTATACAAACTCCAACAACTAAATCAAAATCAGTTTCAGTAAGTACTACATTAGAGCCCATAAAACAACAAGGTCAAAAAGAAGAAAAGTCAGAAGTGGTTAAAGAGCAACCAAAAGGCTCAAAAGATGAAATGGAAAATGATATAAAATCAGCTGAATTAGGGCCAACTTATGAATATTTAATGAATAAATTAGTTAATGATTGTGGGTGCTCTGAAAAAGTTGCTAATCAGGTTATTGCTGATGGAACGAAAAATGAAGAAATTAGAAAGCAAGCTTTAGAAAATTTAAACAAACAAAATAAGGAACCAGATATTACAAATGAAGGAACACAAAAAAAGACGCCGGCTGAAGACAGTAAGAATATTCCGGCTGGAATGAAGCCAGTTGTGAAAATTAAAGAGCCTAAAAAAGGGTTGATTCAAAAGTTTAAAGAAAAATGGCAAGACCCTAAATTTAAACGTAAAGTAATTATTGGTGGCGCTTTAGTGGCTATCGGCGTTATTGCAACTGTGGCTACTATTTTAAATCCGGAGTTTCAAGCTTATATAAATCAGTTTTTTCAAAACTTTAGCCCTGAACAAATTAATAATATTGATACTAGTGCTATTGATGGTAATGTATTAAATAATGTCGCTCAAAGTGCTGATGTTAGTCAATTGGCGGCAAGTAATATTGATGTTAGTAGCATTGATACTAGTAGTTTTGACCCTGAAGGAATGACTGTTTATAGTAGTGCCAGTGATGCTTTAACTGGAATGAACCCAGAAACTGCTAATGAATGGTTTTCCTCTAATTTCCAAGGATTATATGATGTCGTTAATCAGCAGGTTGTACCACTTTCAGCTGAAGATTTACAAAACTTTGATAAAATTAGTGAACTCATTCAAAATAATCAAAATCTTGTACCTTATACAGGTAATGGTGAATTAAATACTTTAAATGATGTTTCGGGATTTGTTAATATAGAAGATGTTGTTAATCATATTAGTGAAGGTAGGAGTCGATAATTATGAAAAGTTTATTATTTAAAATACTAGAACTTGTAGGTGGTACTAAATGGTTTGTAATAGCCGAAACTACTTATAACGATATGGATTATAAATATTTAATTAAAGTAACTGATGATGAAGAAGATTTTACCGATGAATTTAATTTGATTAAATTTATGATTATTGATGAAAAGGAATATGTTGGACCAGTAACTGACGATAAAGAAAGAGAAGCAGTAATGCTTAAAATTATGCCGGAAATAAAACCACTTATTGATAATAAAACTAAAATATTAGAAAAATTACAGAAATTACAATAATTACATGTTTAATTTCTGTTTTTTTCTTGCTTATTTATCTAATATCTAGTATACTTGATTTAGAAGGTGGGGTTTTAATGGATATTTTACAAGCTAAAGTATTAGAATACTTAAAAAAAGGTGGTAAAAGAATAGATTTATGGGGACTTAAAAAGAAATTGAATGTAAATGGGGAAGAAGAATTTGAACTTTTACAAACTGCTTTACAGAACCTTGAAGAAGAAGGTTTAATCTATATCGACAAAAAAGGTACTTATGATATTTTTGATGTTGATAAACTTGGTAAAGTTCAAGGGACAATATCTATTAGCCGAAGAGGTAATGGTTATGTGACGTTAGATAAAAATGGGGAAACATTTAAATATGTTATTCCGCGTGAACGTTTAAATGGGGCTTTATCAGGTGATATTGTTGTGTTAACTGATTTTCAAAATGGTGATTATGGCGATGTTTTAGCAAAAGTTGAAAAAATTGTTAAGCGTAATCATTCTAAAGTTGTTTTTGAATATCAAGGAGATGGCATCTTTCTGCCTTATAATCAAAAATCAAGATTAACATTTATTCCTAGCGAAGAACATAGACAATATGTTGTTGGTGATTTAGTTCTTGCTGTTGTTGATGGTAATAATCTTGGTAAAATATATGACACGCCAGTTTTTAATGGTAAAATAATTAAACATCTTGGGCATAAAGATGACCCAAAAAAAGATATTGAAGTTCTTGCTTATGATTATGGTTTTTCATTAGAATTTTCAAAAGAAGCTCTTAAAGAATTAGAAAAAATTCCAACCGAAGTGTTAATGGAAGAACGAGCTGGCAGAGAAGATTTAACTGATGAAATGATTTTTACAATTGATGGTGCTGATACGAAAGATATTGATGATGCGATTAGTATAAAAAAAGAAGATGAAAATTATATTGTATCAGTGCATATTGCTGATGTATCACATTATCTTAAACCGGGAATGGCCTTGTTTGAAGAAGCAATGGCAAGAGGAACATCTGCTTATTTAATTGATTCAGTTTTACCAATGCTTCCGCATAAATTATCTAATGGTATTTGTTCTTTAAATGAAGGTGTTGACCGTTTAGCAAAAACAGTTCGAATAAAAATTGATAAAAATGGTAAAATTTTAGATTACAAAATAATTAAAAGTGTTATTAATTCTAAAAAGAAAATGACTTATGAGGCTGTTAATAATTATTTGCTAAATAATGTAGTAGAAAATGGATATGAATCATTTACTGAAGATTTAAAATTACTTGAAGAATTAACAGAGATTTTAGAGAAAAATAAAAATAATCGTGGATATATTAATTTTGCTTCAAATGAAGTTAAAATTAAAACTGATGAAAATGGTTGGCCTATTGCTTTAGAAGAAAGACATCAAAAAATTGCTGAAAAAATTATTGAAAATTTAATGGTTGCAGCTAATGAAGTAATTGCTTCTAATTATTATTACATGGACATGCCATTTGTTTATCGGATTCATGAAAATCCTGATGCTGATAAAATTATTGAGGTTTTAGATTTTCTAGCTAGAGAGGAAATAATTAATGAAAAATATCGTTCTCGGCTTTTGGAACGGATATATAATGATGAGCTTCATTCTTATGATATTGCTAAATTATTAGAAAAATTAAAAGACACTAATTATTATAAAATTGTGTCTAATATGCTTGTTAGATGCATGAGTAGAGCTATTTACTCCGCACAAAATGAAGGCCATTATGCTCTTGCTTTAGACAATTATACTCATTTTACTTCACCAATTAGACGAGCGCCTGATTTAATGGTTCATACTTTGATTGATGAATATCAGAACTTTGATAATTTTGATAAATATGAAACTAAACTTCCAGCTATTTGTGAACATGCTTCTTTTATGGAACGGCAAGCTGATGAAGCTGAAAGAGCCGCAGATGAACTTAAAATGGCTGAATACATGAGCGACCATGTTGGGGAAGTTTTTGAAGCAACAGTCTATGCCTGTAATCAATATGGAATGAATGTTGTTTTAGATAATTTAGTTAAAGGTAAAGCTGATATTCAAGATATTTTAGATGGTACATTTTATTTTGGTAATCAAAGCCATCAATTAGTTAGTCAAAATGGGAATACTAGTTATAAAGTTGGTGATAAAATATTTGTTAAAGTTAAAGAGGTATCTGTACCACACCGCACGATTAATTTTTATGCTAGTAAAGAAGAAATAAAAACTAATAAAAACGGTAAATGTAAACGATATAAGAGACAAGGTTAAATAATCTTGTTTTTTCTGATGGAATTGTGTATAATGAGTATAATAGAGGTGGGAAGATGAAAAAGGGCTTTACATTAATTGAACTTTTAGGCACTATTTTAATTTTATCAGCAATTGTTTTAGTTGTCGCGCCTTTAGTTATAAATAGTGTTCAAGATTCTAAAACAAAGTTAGAAGGAACATCAGAAGAAAATATTGTTATGTCAGCTAAAAACTGGGCTAATGATAATAAAGATAAACTTCCAAGTGATGGTTTAGATGGTAGTATAAGTGTTCCAATATTAGAAGGCGAAGGTTATTTGAGTGATAGTGATAAAAATGGCTGTGTAATTATTACTAGTGCTGATGGTGTTTATTATTATCGTTATACCGAAGATAAAAGTATTTGTAGAAATAATGCTTTAGTTGATAATACACCACCAAAAATAACAGATTTAAAGGTAACCGGAACAACGACAAATTCTATAACAATTCTTGTTTCGGCAACTGATGGTGAAAGTAAAATTGCTAAATATGAGTTTTATATTAACGATGGAAGTGAAAAATGGTATAGTCAGGATACTGATGCGGAAACGGTTACCCATACCTTTACAGGACTTAAAGATGATACTAATTATAAACATATTAAAGTAAGGGTAACTAATGCTTTAGGAAAATCGTCTGAAGATGAAATATCGGCGAAAACTTTAGAATTAAAAGCTCCAACTTTAAGTCAAAGTGGTAAAAATGGGGTTATAGATTATAAAGGTCAATGTGGTAATGGTATTACTTGTTCATACAAAAAAGATAGTGGTTCTTTTACAACCGTGTCTGGTAATACTAATGTTCCTTTTACCGATAATGGTACATTAGTCGCAAGAGTCAGTGATGGGACAAATACTGAAACAGCTACGCTTACTATGGTCGTTATTATTGATGCTTCATATTCAGCTGGTTATTATTATTGCTCAAGTGGTTATACTTTATCGGGAACAAGTTGTAAAAAAACGACAACTGTAAATGCTTCATATTCGCCAGGTTATTATTACTGTTCATCCGGCTATACTTTATCAGGAAGTAAATGCCGAAAAACAACTACTACCAATGCGACATATAACAGTGGTTATTATAAGTGCCCATTTGCTTCGTCGCGTGAAGGAACTGGTTGTTGGTATGACTGGGTTTTGGTTACAGGAACAATATATTGTGTCGGTGGAGTAGTTGACTGGGGTACTGATTATCAGTCGTTGTATGACCAATGTGATTCGTCTACTTACAATAACAATGGTGATTGTGCGGTAACTTGGGATGGACAAATCCATCCAACTGTTTATTGCCGTAATTATGCGGGAAGCGCTACATATGTTTCTGGTGGTTATTCTTGTCCTTCCGGTTATACCTTATCGGGAACTAAATGTACTAAAACGACAACCGTTAGTGCAAATTATTCTTCAGGTTATTACTACTGCTCAAGTGGCTATACCTTAAGTGGTACTAAATGTAAAAAAACAACCACGGTAAATGCTTCATATTCACCAGGATATTATTACTGTCCTTCAAATTATACTTTATCTGGTGATAAATGCATAATTAATTGATGGAATATTTCCATCTTTTTTTCTTGTTTTTCTTATCAAAAAAAGCTATAATTAAAAAGAGGTTGATAATATGGACGATAAATTAAAATTACTACTAGACAAAATTGGACTTTCTGAGGCTGAATTTACAGAAGGTCACCTTGATAAAATTATATGTGCAAATAATGAATATAGTTTTTTAATTAATTTACCGAAACCTTTAAAGGTTCAAACTTATGAAAATTTTATACATTTACTTACCCAAACTTTTAATAAATTTAAAGTAAAAGCTATATTCAAATTAGATAGTTATAATATCGCTGATATTAGAGTTTATTATAAATATTTTTTGGCTAAATATGCGAAAGAAGCTCCTTTACTAGAAACATTAATAGATAATGAAATGTTATTAGATGGTAATGAAGTAGTAATAAGTTTAGCTAATAAAGCGGAACAAATGAAATTAAGTAGTGTTCTTGATGATTTAAATAAAAAAATAAATACAGCTGGATTTAAAGTTACTTTAACAACAAAAATCGATAAGCAAGTAGAGGCTGCAATAAAACAAGAAATTGAAAAAGAAATTCATATAAAAGTTCCGGCAGCGCCAATTAATGAGACTCCAATAATTATGGGGGGTGAAATAAAAAGCGTTATTACGGATATAAGCAATATTAATTTTGAAATGGATAATGTTGCTGTAGAAGCTAAAATATTTGGTAAAGATTTATTTGAATCATCCAAAAGTGATTTTAAAATTATTACCTTAAAACTATTTGATGGTACTGATAGTATGTTTTGTAAAATATTTTGCCGGGGAGCAGAAGAATTTAACCGCTATGATAAACGTTTAAAAGTTGGTAAATATTATAAAATAAGAGGTTATAGTAAAAATGATAAATATTCTGGAGAAATTGTTTTAAATGCCCGGGATATAAATGTATCCGAAAAAAAGGATTTAGAAAGAACTGATGATGCTAAAGAAAAAAGAGTTGAACTTCATGCTCATACCATGATGAGTCAAATGGATGGAGTAACCAAAATAGATTTAAAAAAACATTATTCTGAACTTGTTGATACGGCGATTAAATGGGGACATAAAGCGCTGGCGATTACTGACCATAATGGTTGTCAAGCTTTTCCGGTTGTTTTTGAAATGGTGAAATCTTATAATAAAAAAGCTGAAAATAAATTCAAACCCATTTATGGAGCAGAGCTTACTTTGATTGATGATTCAGTTGATATTGTTTTAAGAGGAACAGACCAGAAATTATTAGATACAGCGTATGTTGTTTTTGACTTTGAAACAACTGGTTTTAATGCTGGTGGAGCGGATTCTATTATTGAAGTTGGAGCGGTAAAAATTTTAAATGGCGAAATTATCGACCGTTTTGATGAATTAATTGACCCTGGTAGACCATTACCAGCGAAAATTACCGAAATAACCAATATTACTGATGAAATGTTAAAAGGTAAAGATAATGAAGAAAATGTTATTAAGCGTTTTAAAGACTGGTATGGAGATTTACCAATGGTCGCGCATAATGCGAAATTTGATGTGTCTTTCCTAACAATGGCTTATCAAAAATATAATTTAGGCACTTTTACAAATACGGTTATCGATACTTTAGAACTTTCTAGGGCATTAGACACTAACTATTCAAGGCATAGTTTATCAGCTTTGGTTAAGCGATATGAAGTTCCTTGGGATGAAAGCGCGCATCACCGGGCGGATTATGATGCGGAAGGAACAGCATTAGTTTTTCACAAAATGTTAAAGAAAATGGAAGACCGTAATTTTGAAACAATTAGTGATTTATCAAAATTAGTTTCAAAAGATGAAATTCATAAGTATGGTAAGAGTTATCATGTCAATATTTTAGTTAAAAATAGGGTCGGCCTTAAAAACTTATTTAAATTAGTTTCTTTAGCCAATACAAAGTACTTATATAAAACACCAAGAATCTTAAGAAGCGAAATTATTAAACATCGTGAAGGCTTATTAATTGGTAGTGGGTGCTACGAAAGTGAAATATTTAGAGAGGCTCGTAGTAAATCTGATGAGGAATTAGCTAACTTAATAAATTTTTATGATTATGTCGAAGTCCAACCATTAGATGTTTATAGTCATTTACTCCAAATGAATGATTTTGGAAGTAAAGCAGAACTAATGGAACATATTAAGAAAATAATTAGAGTTACCAAAGATGCTGGAAAAATTATTGTGGCTACTGGTGATGTTCATCATTTAAATCCCGAAGATAAAATATACCGGGAGATTATTGTTAATCAAAAAGTTCCTGGTGGTGGAAGACATCCACTTGCAAAAAGAGATATAAAAGAAATTCCGTTTCAACACTTCCGAACAACGGAAGAAATGCTTGGCGATTTTAGCTTTTTAAATGATGAAGAAGCTAAAGAAATAGTTATTACTAATACCAATAAAATTGCAGATATGATTGAAGATGTTGAAGTCATTATTGATACGGGTGGAGTGCCTTTCGCCCCTAAAATTGACCGCTGTTCAGAGACAACAACGGATATGGTTTACGATAAAGCTGAAGAAATTTATGGTAATCCATTACCTTATTTGATTGAAGAAAGATTAGCGAGTGAACTTTATGGTGATGAACCATTTAATTTAATAAAAAAATTAAATCCGCAAAATAATATGAGTGATGAAGAATACCAAAAATTGATATATAAGAAACTTCATGATTTAATGCGGAGTTATAAAACCGGAGTTACCGAATTTTTTAAAACTAATGAAAAGCTTACTGATGAAGAAGTTAATGATAAATTAACAGGTATTATTGGCGCTAATTTTGATGTTATTTATTTAATTAGTCAAAAACTTGTTAAAAAATCTAATGATGATGGCTATTTAGTTGGGTCTCGTGGTTCAGTTGGTTCTTCTTTAGTTGCGACAATGATGGGAATTACTGAAGTAAATGCTTTACCGCCACATTATGTCTGCCCAAACTGTAAACATACAATATTTGAACTTAATGGCGAATCTTTAGGAAGTAATTATGGTAGTGGTTATGATTTGCCTGATTATGATTGTCCAAAATGTGGTACAAAAATGCATAAAGAAGGTCAAGATATGCCGTTTGCTACATTCCTTGGTTTTCACGCCGATAAAGTTCCGGATATTGATTTGAACTTTTCCGATTTAAATCAAGCTGCGGCGCATGAATATACAAAAGTATTGTTTGGTGAAGATAATGTTTATAGAGCCGGAACAATTGGTACGGTAGCTGAAAAAACAGCTTATGGTTTTGTTAAAGGTTACTGTGAGGACAAAGGCATTAGTATGCGGTCAGCCGAAATTGAAAGGCTTGCCATGGGCTGTACGGGAGTTAAAAGAACAACAGGTCAGCATCCTGGGGGAATCGTCGTTATTCCCGGTTATATGGATGTCTTTGATTTTACGCCATTTCAGTATCCGGCTGATGATGTAACTGCTGATTGGCGGACAACTCATTTCGATTATCATGCGATAGACCAAGATGTTCTTAAATTAGATATTTTAGGACATTCTGGACCAACTAAATTGCGACTTGTTCAAGATTTGGCTCATATGGATATAACAAAAATCCCCCTTGACGATAAAGAAACGATGAAAATTTTCTTATCACCAGAACCACTTGGGGTAACAAGCGAGCAAATTATGAATGATACAGGTACTTTAGGTATCCCTGAATTTGGAACACCGTTTACCTTACAATTAGTTAAAGATACAAAACCTAAAACTTTTGCCGAATTAGTTAAAATATCAGGACTTTCTCACGGGAATGATGTTTGGGCTGGTAATGCTAAAGATTTAATTGATAATGGTATTGTTCCTTTTAGTGAAGTTATTGGTTGCCGGGATGATATTATGGTTTATCTTATGTATAATGGTTTAAATCCTTTAAAAGCTTTTAAAATTATGGAATTTGTTCGTAAAGGTAAAGCTAGTAAAGAACCAGAGCAGTGGCAAGAGTATGTTAAGGAAATGCGTGATGCTGGTATTGAAGAATGGTATATCGACTCATGTGCGAAAATAAAATATATGTTTCCGAAAGCGCATGCGGTTGCTTATGTCATTAATGCTTTCCGTCTAGCATATGTTAAGGTTCATAATCCAATTGTTTATTATGCCGCGCAGTTTTCAGTTGAATATGGAGATTTTGATATTGAAGCGATGATTAAAGGTTATGAAAGTGTTAAAGCGAAAATAATTGAAATAAATGAAAAAGGTTATGATGCTTCTAATAAAGAAAGCTCAATATTAGAATGTTTAAAGGTGGCTTTAGAGATGTTGGCAAGGGGCTTTACTTTTAAACCAATTGATTTATATAAAAGCCATTATTCAGATTTTGTAATTGATGAAGATGGTAAATCCTTAATCCCACCTTTTAGAGCAATTGATGGTCTTGGTGACGTTGTTGCCAAAAATATTGTCGAAGAAAGAGAAAAAGGCGCTTATTTAAGTATTGAGGATTTACAAAAGCGGGCGAAACTTTCAGCAACGTTAATTGAAAAACTAAGGGCAATGGGCATATTAGATGGTATGGATGAATCTAGCCAGTTATCACTTTTCTAAATACAAAGAATACTGTAAATGTTAACAGTATTTTTTTGTACAACAGGAAAGAAATTCGCTATTTAAATTATTAAAATAGTTTATCGGCGGAAAATCAAGTTAAGTTAAAATAATTTATTGAAGTTTCGGTTAGATTTTATAATTGTCAGTTTATTATTTATACTCATTCACTATTTTTATTAGCTTTACAGGACGCCAAGATTTATAATTTAGATGAAACACTGGTTAAAGAAGCTAAATGGGAAGAATTGCCTAATGTAAAAGCTTATTATAAATTAATTAAAGAAAATGAAGATAAATTTAAGCTAAACATGATATAATATAATTACATATAATAAAAATAGGTGATAAGATGGATAGAGTAACAAAAGTTATAATAACAAGTTTTTTAACGAATATATTTTTATCAATTATTCAGATTTTAGCTGGCATTTTTGGTAAAGCTGGGGCTATTGTTGCCGATGGAATTCACTCTTTAAGTGATACAGCTACTGATATTTTTGCTTTAATAGGAAATAAAATATCTAGGAAGCCAGCTGATTATAAACATCCACTAGGTCATGGTAAGGCTGAATATATTACCTGTTTTTTCATTAGTTTAGTTGTTCTTGGAATGGGTTTTTTAGTTATTTATAACGCCATATTCGACCATAGGGAAATACCAAATGTTTATGTAGCGTTAATTACCATTTTAACAATTTTCTTTAAATATATTTTAAGTCAGTTTTTACTCCATAAAGGCAAAGAATATCAAAGTAATATTTTAATTGCTTCTGGTAGTGAGAGTTTTAGTGATGTCTTAAGTTCAGTAGTAGTTTTAATTTCCGTAGTTTTAGGTCAACTAGGTCATATTTATCCAATTTTTACGTATGCAGATGCGGCAGCTATGTTAATTGTTGGTTTCTTTATTTTAAGAATTGGTTTTAAATTATTAAAAGAAAATATTAGTAATTTACTAGATTCTAGTGTTACCGACCCAGAATATATTGACAAAGTTAAAAATATTATAAATAATTATTTGGAAATAAAAAATATTGATAACTTAATTATAATTAAAGAAGGACCATTTTATAAAATGGATATTGAAGTTAGTATGGATAAAAATATGAAACTAATAGATTCGCATAATATTGTGGAAAAAATTGAAAATGATATTAAAAACTTTGATAATAGAGTAAAACATATAATTATTCATACTAATCCAAGTGAGAAATAATTCTATATGTGGGATTATTTTTAAATGTGTGCTATAATAAGAGACGGGTGATAACATGCAAAAAATAATTTTAGTTGATGGTAATAATTTAATGTTTCGTAGTTATTATGCAACCGCATATAATGGTAATTTTATGAATAATAGTAAAGGCTTTCCGACCAATGCTTTATTTGGCTTTACTAATATGATGAATAAAATCATTAAAGAAGAAAATCCAGAATATATTATCGTGGCTTTTGATATGGGTAAAACTTTTAGACATGAAAAATATGAAGGCTATAAAGATGGTAGAGTAGAAACACCAAATGAACTTAAAATTCAGTTTCCATTAGCCAAAAAATTATTAACAGCTATGGGTATTAAATATTATGAAACTGAAGGATTTGAAGCGGATGATATTATCGGAACGTTTAGTAAATATTGTGACCATAATGATTATAAAGGCTTAATTGTAAGTAGCGATAAAGATTTACTTCAATTAATTAATGAAGACGTTGACATAAAACTTTTAAAACAAAAAGACTATATTCGTTATAATGTAGAAAGCTTTAAAGCGGATTATGGTATTGAACCAATTAATATCATTGATTTAAAAGCTTTAATGGGTGACAGTAGTGATAATATTCCTGGAGTTAAAGGTGTCGGCGAAAAAACAGCGTTAAAATTACTTCAGCAATATCAAACATTAGACGGCATTTATGAACATATTGATGAGATTAAAGGAAAATTAAAAGAAAAATTAATAAATGATAAAGATAATGCCTATATGAGTTATGACTTGGCGACAATTATTACTGATGTGCCAATGGATATCAATCTTAATGATACTAGATATGTTGGGGAAAACATTGATGAATTAAATAAATTATATGAAGATTTAGAATTTTATTCTTTTTTAAAGAAAAAAGAAGTTAAAGAAGAACCGCTTAAAATTAGTATGGCTAGTTCCTTAAATGATTTAGATATTAAAGAGCCGGTAGCGGTTTATTTAGAAGTTTTAGGTCACAATTACCATCAAGCTGAAATACTGGGCATGGGTATTTATAATAAAAATATTAGTTTGTTTATTCCTTTAGATTTAATAAAACAAAATCCTCCTTTTTTACAAAAAACACCTAAATATACTTATGATTTAAAAAAATTAATTGTCAGTTTAAAGTATCAAAATATTGAAGTTAGTAATTTCGTTTTTGATTCGTTTATTGCTGGAAGTTTACTAGATTATAATGTTAAAGAAGATATTGCTTATTTAGCTAGCGAACTAGGGTATAATATTTCATTTTATGAAAGTGTATATGGTAAAGAAAATAAATTAATAAAACCATCTTTAGAAGAAATTGCTAATAACTGTGTGCAGAAAGCTAAATTTATTTATGATAGTAAAAACCTTATTGAAAATAAATTAAAAGATGAACAAATGATAGATTTATTTAATAATATTGAAATGCCTTTAGCTAGTGTGCTGGCAGATATGGAGCATACCGGTGTTAAAGTAGACGCGAATGTTCTTAAAGAAATTGGTGATGATATTAGTTTAAAACTAGAACTTTTAACCAAGGATATTTATAATTATGCTGGAGAAGAATTTAATATTTCTTCGCCTAAACAGTTATCCTATATTTTATTTGAAAAGTTAAATTTAAAACATGGTAAGAAAACAGCTAATGGTTATTCTACTAGTGCCGATGTTCTTAATAAATTAGCTTCCGACCATCCAATTATTAATCTAATTTTAGATTACCGAACATTAACTAAAACTTATAGTAATTATGTGGTTGGTTTATTAGACTCTATAAAGGATGGTAAAGTTCATACAATATATACCCAAAATTATACCCGAACTGGTAGACTTTCATCGACTGAACCTAATTTACAAAATATTCCGATTAAAGAAGGGCATGGCAGGGAAATTAGAAAAGCTTTTATCCCTGAAGGTAAGTATATGTTAAGTGCTGATTATTCGCAAATTGAACTGCGGATTCTCGCTCATATTGCGAGTGTTCCAGCTTTGATTACAGCTTTTAAAGAAGACCGGGATATTCATGCTAAAACAGCTAGTGATATTTTTAAAGTAAGTATTGATGTCGTTAATAGTAATATGCGAAGAATCGCTAAAGCCGTTAATTTTGGAATTATTTATGGTATTAGTAGTTTTGGCCTTGCTAGTAATTTAAATATTTCTACAAGTGAAGCTAAAGAATTTATTGATACTTATTTACATACTTATCCTGGTATTAAAGATTATATGGATGATACTGTCGCTAAGGCTAAAGCTGATGGCTATGTTAAAACACTTTACGGCCGTAAGCGTTTAATTCCTGAACTAAAAAATACGGTTTATACGATTAGACAAAGTGGTGAAAGAATTGCTTTAAATACACCAATTCAAGGTACTAGTGCTGATATTATTAAACTAGCAATGGTTAATGTGTATAAATCGATAAATGAACATGGTTTAAAAAGTAAAATGATTATGCAAGTTCATGATGAGTTAATTTTTGATGTGGTTGGTGGTGAACTTGATGATTTAACAAAAATTGTTAAGGAAGAAATGGAAAACGTTTGTAAATTAACGGTTCCTTTAAGGGCCGATGTTAATTATGGAACTAATTGGTATGATGCAAAATAAAAAAAGTGTCAAATAAATGTTAAAAATGACAAAAAATATGATATACTTATTATAGGAGGTAGTAGATAAGAATGAAAAGGGAAAAATTAAAAAGTAAAGCTCGTAAAAATTTAAAAGGTAACTATACACCACTGGTTTTAAGCACAATGGTGTTTGCGATAGCTTTTTTATTCGGTAATATTTTAGACCTAGTGTTAGACGTTCATTATTTAGCTATTTTATTTTCTGTAGTTATCGCAATGGTATTAATGATGGGCTATATCGATTCAATTATGAAAGTATCGCGAGGGAAAAAAGTAGACATTGAAAATTTATTTAAACATACCCATTTAGGCTTAAAATATACAGTTTTATCGTTAATAATTGCCTTATTAATATCTTTATTAACACTTTTACTAGCTATTTCACTTAAATCAATGCAAACCATTGTTATAAATATTGCGGATATTAATATATTCTTGTATATTTTCTTAGTAATAATGGGAACATTATTATCAATGGCTATTTTCTTATTTATGATTTATTTGGCTATTTCGTTCTCACAAGTATACTTTATTTTAAGAGACGAGCCAGAAGCATCAATTGGTGATATTTTAAGTAAAAGTTTTGATATGTTAGATGGCTACCGTATTCAGTATTTAACTTTAGCGTTAAATTTCCTTGGCTGGATTATTTTAGGGGTATTTACTTTAGGTATATTATATTTATGGATTATTCCTTATATTATGGTAACGTTAGCTAATTTCTATTATGAACTAAAAAATAGATATAGTTATTCAGCACCATTAAAAGAAGAAAAGAAAAAAATTTAGGTTTGAATGTTGGTAAGACCAAAAATGAAAGATAAAAGAAATTGGTAGAAGGTCAAAATAATGGCCTTCTTTTGCTATGCTTTAAGGAAATATTTAATAAGTATAACTCGAGTTTTTAAATGAGATAATGTTTATTGACTATTGAATAATAGTTTGCTAAAATAGATAAAAATTAAAAAGGTTGGTGCTGAAATGAAAGCAGTTATTGTTAAAGATATAAAAGAAGCTACGAAAATTAAAGATTTAGTTGATGCTTTTTTATTGCCAATAAAAGATTTTAGTATTAATTACTATAATACTTTTATGTTAGAAGAAGTAAAAGCTGTTCAAAAGCTTGATAGAGAAGTTTTTGTTATTGTTAATAAAAATATATTTAATAATGAGCTTCCTTTATTAGAAGAATTATTATTAGAAATTGAAAAGTTAAATGTTAAAGGGATTTTCTTTTATGATATTGCTGTTTTAACCTTGAAAAATAAACATAATTTAAAAACAGATTTAGTTTGGAGTCAGGAACATTTAACAACTAATTTTGAAACAATTAATTATTGGTACGCTAAAGGGGTAAAATATGCTTATATTTCCTCTGAACTGACAAAAGAAGAGATTAATAATATTAGTAAACATACTAAAGCTACTTTATTTGTAAATGTTTTTGGCTACCAACCAATGTTTACCTCAAGAAGGAATTTAGTAAATAATTATTTAAAATATTTTAATTTAAAGGATAAAAGTCATTTAAAACAAATAAGTAAAGAAGGAAAAAGTTATCCTATTTTAGATACTAAAGAGGGAACAACTGTTTATTCTAATTATGTTTTAAATGTGGCTTATGAAGATATTAAAGCTAAATATTTAGTATATAATACATATTTAATTGACGATATAGAAAAAGTTCTTAAAGATAATAATTATCCAAAAGAAACGGGATTTTTATATCAAGAAACGATTTATAGGGTGAAGAAAAAATGAAAAAACCAGAATTACTAGCGCCAGCTGGCGACTTTGAAAGACTTAAAATAGCGTTTTTTTATGGTGCTGATGCTGTTTATATAGGTAATGAGTTTAATTTAAGAGCTAATGCTGATAACTTTACGTTAGAAGAAATCGAAAAAGGCGTTCTTTATGCTCATAGTTTAAACAAAAAAGTATATGTAACGGTTAACATCGCACTTCATAATGCGGAAGTTCTAAAAATTGAAGAATATTTAGTTAATTTAGATAAGTTAAATGTTGATGCGATAATTGTTAGTGACCCAGTTATTTTGGCATTAGCTAAAGAAAAAACTAATTTAGAAGTTCATATTTCAACTCAAGCTTCAACATTAAATAAAGAAGCGGTTAATTATTGGTATGCTGAAGGGGCTTCAAGAGTTGTTTTAGCTAGAGAGTGTTCAAAAGAAGATATTAAGGATATTAAAGAAAATACTAAAGCAGAAATCGAAGTTTTTATTCATGGTGCAATGTGCGCGTCGTTTAGTGGTCGCTGCGTCCTTTCTAATTATTTGACAAATAGAGATTCTAATCGTGGTGGTTGTAGTCAAATATGTCGGTGGGATTTTGATTTATTAGATGGTAAGGAAATATTAAAAGGAGAAAAACCATTTACCTTTTGTACCAAAGATTTATCACTGGCCCCTTATATTCCTGATTTAATGGAAATGGAAATAGATAGTTTAAAAATTGAAGGAAGAATGCGTTCTAGTTATTATATTGCCACCATTGTCAAAATTTACCGAAAAATAATTGATGAATATTATCACAAACGAGAAAATTATGAATATAATTGTAAAGACGCGGATATATTAAGAAGGTGTGCCAATAGAGATAATACTCCGCAGTTCTTTAATGGCATTTATGATGAAAGCGTTCAATATTATAATGGCAGGTTAGAAGTAACTAATCAAGATTTTCTAGGAACTGTTTTAGAATATGATGAGAAAACATCTTTGGCTAAACTAGAACAAAGAAATTACTTTAAAAAAGGTGATAAGGTTGAAATATTTGGCCCTTTAACTAGTACTATTTTTGAAATAAATGAACTTTATGATGAAGATAAAAATCCTTTAGAAATTGTCAGACATCCTAGACAAATAGTTTACTTAAAAGTTCCTGAAAAAGTAAGTCCTCTTTTTATGATGAAAAAGGCTTGACAAAGTATAAAAAAAGGAGTATTATCCTAAATAATGATTAGAATTGTGAGGTGATAAAATGACGCAAGAAGAAATCTACGTAACAGCACAGGGGCTTGAAGATATGAAACAAGAACTTGAATATTTAAAGATGGAAAAACGTCCAGCTGTTATTGAAGCTTTAAAAGAAGCAAGAGCGCTAGGTGATTTAAGTGAAAATGCTGAATATGATGCCGCGCGCAATGAACAAGCTGAAGTTGAAAATAGAATCAAAACTTTAGAGGTTATGATTGAAAAAGCTATTGTGATTGAAAATAAGTCAACTGATAAAGTTTCTATCGGAAGTACTGTTGAACTTGAATATGTTGAAGATGGCGATACTGATACTTATCATATCGTTGGTAGTCAAGAAGCAGACCCTTTTGAAAATAAAATTTCTAATGAGTCACCGATAGCCAAAGCTATCATTAATTTAAAAGTTGGTGAAATTGGAAAAGTTGAAAGTCCTAATGGACAATATGATGTAAAAATATTAAGTATAAACTAAAAATGTAGCCATAAACTACATTTTTTATTTAGTAAGTTTTAAAATATAATCACTTTTTTCTTCATTTAGATTTTCATTATTTAAATTAATATTATTATTAGTACAGTATGAATCGATGTCTTTTTTTAAGGCGTCAATTTCCTTTTTTAGTTTATCAGATCCTAATATGACAATTACAATACTTGATAAATCTAAAATAAAAAATAAAATAGCAAGTATTGAACCTAAATCTAATTCATAATTAGTCGTTTTGATTTCATTTTTAATATTATCAGCTATTAAACTTTCAGGACTATAATAAGCTGAATAAGAAGCTAAAAAATCATTATTAGGGTTAGTAAGATAATATTTAGTGATTCCTGTTATTCTTAATAGTAGATTATAAAAATAATTTCCGTCAAAATTAGTGGTATCAAGATAATAATATTTATCATTTAATTTAACGACGTTCCAAGCATGATCATAATCTTCAACTACATAAGCGGTAATTCCGGCTTTATTTAAAAGAACATTAGTTAAATAAGCATAGGAAGCGCATACCCCTTCATTAGTTTCTAAAGGCAAGGTTAAAGGACTATTGTTACTTTCGATAGTCTTATCAATATTATATTTAATATGATTAATAGTGTATAAACTAATTTCTTTAATTTTTTCGCTATCATTCATGTCTGGTTTTATTATATTTTTAACTATGTTATTTGTTTCGATATTGTTATTGATATCTTTATCAGTAATACTATGTTCAATTCCATTTTCATTTAAATAATCTAATAGTTCTTGAGTTATATAAGGTGATTCTCTTAAAGAAATTTTTTTAAGTTCTTTTAAATTATAAATAAAGTCAAAATTAGCTAAAGAAGGTAAACAATCAAGATTTAAAGTTTGAATATGTGGACATTGATTTGGTAATGATTCAAGATTAGTAATAAATGCGCAATCATTTAAAGTTAGTTCTTTTGCTGAAGAAGGAAAATAGTTAATACATTCATTTGTAATGGTTGAACCTTTTAAATTAACGTTTTCGGCTTTAGAGTTTAATAAATCAATATTAGCTAGAGTATTTTCATTTATATTACGATATAAAAAGGCAATATTCATATTTGAATTAGTAAGGGTGATAGGCTCATCTTTATAATATAATTGGTCATTTATTATTTGATAATCACTTCTATAACTAGTATGTATTTTATTTGATGATAGAAAAATAGTTGTATCTATATTGTTTTCAATAATTTTATCATTATGTTGTATTTGTTCCATAGTTATTGTTTCCTCTTCTGGAAATGTAGAATTAAAGAGTTGATTATAAAAAATATAATATATTTGATAACCACCAAAGATAACCATACTAGCGCATACTCCGCTAAGTATAGTATGATAAATTTTATCTTTAATAAATTTAAGGAAATTACCACTAGCAATTAATGTTTTAAATTTATTTTCTTTATGTAATTTATACTTTACCATAAGCCCTCCTGTTTTTTAATTATTATAAATAAAAAAGACATTTTGTCAAATTAACAAAATGTATATTATTTTAGTTTTCTCTTTTTATTAGTAAGACCTAATATATAATCAAGACTAGTATTATAAAAAATAGCTAGTTTTTTTAATGTATCAATTGGAATATTTATTTTTTCTAGCTCATATTTACTATAATTAGTTTGACTAATATTAAGTATTTTTGCTATTTCAGCTTGCTTTAAATCATTATCTTCCCGCAAATCTTTTAATCTATTCATAATGAATCACTCGCTTTTATTATGATTTTACAATAGTTAATATTTGACTAATCAACTATAGTCATATTTTGACTATTTTAAATAATAAAACTTAAAGCTGTACTATAATTAATAAAGAATAAGAAAGGTAAGGGTAAATATGCATAGAGAGAAAAGACGCAATAAAATTATTATTCTAATATTAGTAGGAATAATTTGTTTGATGGGGGTAGGATATGCGGCTTTTCAAACAAGATTAAACATTACGGGAACCAGTGAAATTTCTAGTGATTGGAATATAAGAATAATAAGTGCAGATGTAACAGAAGTAGGCGGAGACGGAGAAAATGTTAAAAATAATTATAGTGATTTAACAGCCGATTTAGAAGCTAACTTATATAATAAAGGAGACTATGTAGAATACAGTATAATTGTTGAAAATGCTGGTACTTTTGATGCCAAATTAGAGACTTTGGGTATAACTAATTCTAATAATGAAGCGGTTAAAATAACAAGTTCAGGACTTACTAAAGGACAAACTTTATATAAAAATACAACAGCTACTTTAAAAGTAAGAATAGAATACAATAATGCTTATGAAGGCGATGCGTCAGGAACAAGTGGAGAAAGTACCGTAGATTTAGAATTTACTCAAAATAGTGGTGGAACAATAGAACCAACAGTAGACCATTTAGTAACTTATGATTACACTACTAATGGTGGAGAAAGTACAAATGCGGAAAATGCTTATATAGCTGAAGGTGAAAGTATTAATTTAAGTTATACTGCTACTAAAGAAGGATATGACTTTGTGGGTTGGAATACTAATAAAGACGCAAGTGAAGGATTAACAAGTTTAAATATGGGAACAGAAGATGTAACACTTTACGCCATATTTAAAATAATCGATACTACACCACCAGTCATAGATAATATTTCTACAACAAGTACAACAAACTCAATAACAGTAGTAACAACAGCAAGTGATGATATAGGAGAAATAACGAAATATGAATATAGTATAGATAGTAATGAATATGTAGAAGGAAGTAATAGTTATACATTTAATAATCTTACCCAAAATACAAGTCATACCATAAGGGTAAGAGTAACAAATACTGAAGGCTTAACAACAGAAAGTGAAGAAAAAGAGGTACAAACAAGCGTATTAAATAAACCAACATTTAGTGAAGTAGAAACAGATAGTGGTAAAACTGTAACTATAACATATCCAGAAGGAGAGGGATTAATTTATGAATATCAAAAAGATAGTGGAAGCTGGACAAGTGCTACTCAATCACAACAAGTTGAGTTTACCGAAAGTGGTACATTAGTAGCGAGAGTAGCAGATGGAACAAATACCGAGACAGCGACATATAGTGTAGAAGTAAAACAAGATAGTGCCGGAAGTGATTTGGTAGACCAAGCTGGAACAGTAACCAGTGGTGATGGACTATATGTTGATGGTTATGAGGATAATGTGTATACGTATCGAGGAAGTAATCCAAATAACTATGTAACATTTAATGGAGAGAGCTGGCGAATTGTGAGTGCTAATACCAGTGATAATACAATAAAAATAATAAGAAGTAGTATATTAGAAGATAGGAAGTATGATACGAGTAGCAATGGACGTTATAATAGTAGTCAGTATTGTAATCATAGTAGATATGGATGTAATATCTATGGAAGCACCAGTAGCTTGTATAATAGTAGTGGAAGTGCGATAAGTACACTAGCAAGACAAGTAAATGGAACAAAATATCAATTACCAAGCAAAGAATCAGAGATGAGCACTTATCTAAATGGAACATATTATAATAGTTTAAATGCCACAGCAAGAAGTATGATAGTAAATGGAGAGTATAAAGCTGCTCCGGTAATTTCAAAAAGTATTTCGATTATAAGTGAGCAAATAGGATACGCAAGTGAAGCAATATGGAAAGGAAAAGTAGGATTACTAGATGCTACAGAATATATGAGAGCCACAACCGGAAGTAGTGTTAGTAGTGATAATTGGCTGCATATCAGTGATAATTTCTGGACAATGACGCCGAAGTCTTACAGCACCTCGTACACTGTGTGGTTCGTGCGCAGCTACGGCGACTTCTCCACCAGCTATGCGTACCTCACGGACGGCGTCCGCCCAGTTGTCACTCTAAGCTCTAATATCCAAATTACAGGTGGAGTGGGAACTAGCTCTGACCCGTATACTTTGGGGATTTGATGACTAAGTACTTACAGTTCGGAAGGCCTTTAGGCCGTGTCACAGGACCTGCCTTTGGTAGCGTCCTAACCCGCTCGTGTTTGCTTGCAAGGAAGAGCGGGGAAAGGAAGAAGTAAATGAAATTAATGGATACTTATTTAGAGTTAAGACATAAGTATAAAGATTATGTAATTATAATAAAAAATGGTAATTT
>CALVRT010000051.1 GCA_944358735.1 uncultured Bacilli bacterium
CATTAAATATAAATTAGGGTGGCGACCACCCGATACTGGTCTACGGAGAGTCCTAAGGAATCTGTGAAGTAGAAAAAGCTTCTCGTGAGAGAAGCTAATGTCAAAATTTATTTTGACATTTTTGTTCCATTTCTATTGCGATATTTTTAAACTTATGTTATAATTGATACAGTAGTGTAGTAGTGCCACGAGCATTATAATTCCATAAAAAGGGGTAATATTATGACTAAACTAATATTATTATATGGACTACTAATAGGATATTTAATTTTAAATGATTTTATATTTTCGGCTATTGACCTGCCATACTACAATGCAATCATCAATCCACTTATTTTACTGGCAATAGTAGGCGTTGGTTTTTATTTTAGCCGTGATACACAATTAAGAATTGCTGAAAAAAATAATAAATTGCAAAGTTTACTTATTGTTTTATTTGTTTATATTATTGGTTATTTTGCTTTAGGATTTATTTTTGGTTTTCAGCGAACACCATATTCAAAAGATATACTTAGTATAATAAGTAATATTTGGACTTTTGGTAGCGTTATTGTTTTCCAAGAAATTATAAGGAATTCAATGATAAAATTACAAAATAAAAGTATAGTTAACTTCGTACTTATTACAATTGTTTTTATTTTGTTAAACGTTAATTTTAATAGTGTAATGGATAATTTTGAATCATTTAAAGACGGATTTACTTATGTTTCTTCGATAATAATACCTTTAGTGGTTGCACAGGCAATAATGACATATTTATCATATGTTGGTGGATTTATTTTACCAATTATTTACCGATTATTTGTATTACTACCAGAACTAGTAATGCCAATAATACCAGACCTTGATTGGTTTGTTACGGCAATAGTAGGTGTAGTTTTACCAATGACAGTATTTGTTTATATTAATTATGTTCACGTTAAAAAGGTAGAAAGATTGTCGAGAAGAGCTAGTAAAAATTATAATCCAATAGTATATATTCCTGTTTTTATCATAATCGCATTATTAGCCGGATTTGTTATTGGTTTATTTAAATATCAGCCAATTGCTGTTTTATCTGGTAGTATGTCACCAACATTTAATAGAGGTGATGCGGTAGTTGTTCGTAAATTAAACGAATATGAAAAACAAAATCTTGAAAAAGGCGATATTATTCAGTATACAAGTGGTTCTAAATATGTTGTTCACCGAATTGTCGAAATTACAAATGATGAATATGGGAATATTCAATATATTACTAAAGGCGACCACAATAATACTAGAGATACAATGCCAGTTTCATTAGACCAAATTGTTGGAAAAGTATCTTTCTCAATACCATATATTGGTTATCCATCAGTATGGCTTAGTGGAGCATTATAAAAAGGGGAGAAGAGTATGAAATTAAAAAACGAAAATAAACTAATATTAAAACAGTGGGTTAGGGTATTTTTTCTAATTGTTATTGTTGCCATGATAGCTTTATCGATTTTTCTAATTGTTAAATCAATGACTAAAGATACAACAAGAGAAGAACTTTACACTTATAACTATAACAGTAATTTAGATTATAAAGTTTATTTAAAGGATAATGCATTCTTTAATACACCTTATTTGGGTATGAATAAACAGTATATAGCTTCATTAATTGACTATGTACAAGTAGATACAAGCTTTGATTTACAAAGTAGTGCTGATTTAGATTATACTTACACTTATCAAATAATTGCCCAAGTTAATGGTGCTTATCAGTCAGCTGAAGGAAAAGCCGTAAATATTTGGTCTAAAGATTATACTGTTTCACCGGCTGAAACGCAAAGTGCTAGTGGTAATAAAATTACAATTAATAAAAGCGTTAATTTAGATTATGATGAATATAATCAAATAATGACTGAATTTAGAGATGCCTTTGGTTTATCAATCGATGCATCAGTTGACCTTGTTTTAAAGGTTGATGTTACTGGTAAAATGAAGGGTGAAGATACTGAATCTTTACATGAAAGTAATGAATTTACTTTAGATATCCCACTACTTGAACCAACAGTTCAAATTAAACCTGATTATGTTAACAATGGTAGAGAAATTGTTTATGCTAGTGAAGATGCTAGTAATACCATTAATATTCCACTTTTAGTTGTTGGCGTAGCGTTATTACTATTATCATTAGTTATTCTTAAATCATTATGGTCTAGTTTAATTAGAATTACTAAAAAATCTGAATATGTAATTGAACTTAATAAGATATTAAAAGAATATGCTGATATTATTGCCGAATCAACGAACTTACCTGACTTATCACAATACGATGTTGTTAATATTAAACACTTCCGTGATTTAGTTGATATTGAGGAAGAATTAAGAGTACCAATTCTTTACACTGAAGTTCGTGAAGATTATGAAAGCTGGTTTATCATTATAACTGAAAAAACTGCTTACAAATTTATTTTAAAACAAAGTGATTTAATCGTATTCCAGAAATAGGGAGCTAGAAATAGCTTTCTATTTTATTTATTAGGAATTTGCTTTGGAAAATGAAAATAATAAAATATATGAAAACTTTAATAGAGCAAAGCTAAATAGTAAAAATTTAGACATTTTGTTCTACATAAAAAGTACACGATTCGCGTCATTTCGACAATTGTTGTAACCGTTATGATATATTATATTTGTATAAGGGCAACCTTATACCTCGGTTAGTAAAACTCACGTCGCATATAAAACTAACCGTGTTTTTTTAACTATAAAACGTTAGTCTAATGAACTAACGTTTTCACTTTGTTTAATATTTTTTCAATATCGGTAATACTTTCATTATAGAAATCAAGTCTAATACTAGTATTAGGAATGTTATCTAAATTATTAACTTGCTTATAATTTAATATTTTATTATGACAATTATTACTAATGACAGGAAATTCTTCTCCAAACTTATTTTTAATTTTTATATCGTGTTTACAGTATGAGCAGCCCAAGTTTTCTTTAATCAAACA
>CALVRT010000052.1 GCA_944358735.1 uncultured Bacilli bacterium
GAGGATATTGTAATTATAGTCATTGTAATATCTGGGGAAGTCGTAGTACATTGTATGATACAAATTTAAGTCCAATAACAAAGTTAGCTAGAGAAGTAAACGGAACGAAATATGCGTTACCAAGTCAAGAGGCAGATTTAAATGAATATTTAAATGGAGAGTATTATAACGGGTTAAATGCGACAGCAAAAAACATGGTAAAACAGGATGCGATATATAAAGTAGGCGTATTAAAATATCAGTCAGGGCAAACAATAAGTACAGATGTAAGCCAAGTAAAAGCAGCGAAATGGAAAGGAAAAGTAGCATTAATAGATGCCACGGAATATGTAAGAGCAAGTACAAATAGTAGTTGTACAAGTGTATATCAAGGATGTCAAAGTAGTGCACCATGTAAAAATAGCAATTGGATGTTCAATAGTGATGTATGGTGGACCTTGTCGCCGTATTCTCACAGCTACTCGCACGATGTGTGGTATGTGGACGGTGGCGGCGCCTTCAGCTTCTACGACGCTTACGACCCGTACGGCGTCCGCCCAGTTCTAACTTTGAACTCAAATATCCAAATAACAGGTGGAGCAGGGACTAGCTCTGATCCTTACACATTATCACTATAAATCAATTATCACTAAAAAATAAAAAAAGTTTTAAAAGTAAAGGAAATAAATTAACTGTTTTAGTGATAACAATAATAATATCTTCTGCTGGCAAAGTGTCAGCTAGGAAATATATTGGGTAAATGCAGTATATTAAAACATTGAAAAATTATAATATTAATACAAAATTCAATACTAAAATATCTAAAAATGTAACATATAAACTAAATTTAAAATATAAATTCAAAAAAACTTTAAATTTCTAATTTAAAATAATACCCAAGATTTACTGAGCCAGTTGTTAAAATTATAAATGTTATCACTAAAAGGTAAAATAAAAGCCTTGGATTTTCAAGACTTTCCTGTGCTTTTAGTGATAATACACATTGGGGGTTTGATGACTAAGTACTTACAGTTCGGAAGGCCTTTAGGCCGTGTCACAGGACCTGCCTTTTGCAGCGTCCTCACCCGCTCGTGTTTGCTTGCAAGGAAGAGCGGGGGAAAGGTTAAAATAGAGGCATCTCCGGCCAAAAAAAACTAGATGGAAAAAGGACTATAAAGGCCGGAGGGGGGCAAGCAACAGTAGTTGCTTGGCAGTGGCCTAAGGCCACGCGCGAGAGGCCATAATTTGTCATATAAGTGTCTAAAAAAAGAAGGGAAACAAAGAAATCCAGAACTTATCATAGATATAGGATTACCCTCTAAAACAGGTCTAAAACCTTGTATAACAAGCAAAAGCAATCATAATGCTAAAGATATATTTATAACAAACAATGCTTATAATGTCATTTATGACATATATAAAAGCATTTTGACAGTAACAAAATATTAATAACAAACTGATAAAATGCTTGATGTTTATCAGTTTTTATGTACTTGAAAAATTTAAAATAATTATATATAATAAATAACATTTAAGGAGAAGAGTATGAATAATTTTGAAGTATTTAATGAAACAGAATATGATATTGATTTAGAAGAAATAAAAAATCTATTAAATTATGCATTAAAGTATAAAAAAATAAAAAATACCGAATTTAATATTATCTTTGTTGATAGTGAAACAATAAGAGAAATAAATAGGGATTACCGAGGTATTGATAGAGAAACAGATGTTATAAGTTTTGCTTTAGAAGATGATAATAGTTTTCCTACTGGTGATGTTAGGGTTCTTGGGGATATTTATATATCAGTTCCGAAAATGAAAGCTCAAGCAATAGAATATAAAACAGGAGAAAAAAGAGAATGTGCATTTTTAGTAATTCACGGATTACTTCATTTACTAGGATACGACCATATGACTGAAGAAGAAGAAAAAATAATGTTTGGTGAGCAGGAGGCGATTTTAAATGGATATGGAATCAAGAGATGAATTAAAAAAAAGAGGAATAAAAAGACTTGTTAAAAGTTTTGGTTATGCTTTAGATGGACTAGTATATGCTTTTAAATATGAACAAAATATGGTAGTTCATATAATATCAATGGTTTTAGCTATAATTTTAGGAATAATATTAGATTTATCTTCTTTTGAATGGTTACTAGTTTTCTTAATAATTGGACTAGTAGTTGCGACAGAATTAATTAATACCAGTATTGAAGCGGTAGTTGATTTAATTAGTCCAAATAAACATCCTTTAGCTAAAATAGCTAAAGATACCGCGGCAGCTGCCGTTATGGTATTTGCCATTGTTGCCATCTTAATTGGGGTATTTATTTACTTACCTAAAATAATTAACTTAATAGGAGAACTATTATGAGAAGTGGTTTTGTTAGTTTAGTAGGGAGACCTAATGTTGGAAAAAGTACCTTACTTAATAATATTTTAAATACCAAAGTAGCTATTACTTCAAGTAAACCCCAAACAACGAGAAATGTTATAGAGGGTATTTATAATGAAGAAGATACCCAAATAGTATTTGTTGATACTCCTGGTATTCATAAACCTAATCATAAGTTAGGAAAAATGCTTAATAAAGGCGCATACTATAGTATTGATGATGTTGATGTTGTTTGTTTTTTAGTCGATGGTAAAGAAGGACTAGGTAAGGGAGACGAATTTATCATTAATAAACTAAAAGAAAATGATAAACCCGTTATTTTAGTTATTAATAAAATTGATGGCTTAAATAAAGAAGAAATCTTTAATTTAATACTAAAATATAAAGATTTATATGATTTTAAAGAAATTGTACCTTTATCAGCTTTAAAAGGAAATAATGTTAAAGAATTAATCAAAGTTTTAAAAAAATACTTACCAGATGAGATTCAGTATTATGATAAGAATACCTTAACTAATAGAAGTACTTCATTTATGATAAGTGAACTAGTAAGAGAAAAAATCTTTAACTTAACTAAAGAAGAAGTGCCACATTCCATAACTTGTATTACTGAACAAATAATTAAAGATAAAGATAAATACGTTATCAATGTTGCCGTCATTGTCGATAGAGATTCTTTAAAGAAAATAATCATTGGTAAAAATGGGGAAATGATTAAAAAAATAGGAATAACAGCTAGAAAAGATATTGAAAAATTATTAGGTAAAAAAATTTATCTAGAACTATATGTTAAAACAATAAAAAAATGGCGGGAAAAAGAAAAATATTTAAACGAACTTGGTTTTAATGATTTTCTAGAATAAATTTGGTAATTTAGAAAAAATGTGCTATTATATAAGGCACTAGGAGGTGAAAAATATGGCTAATGAAGTACGTGACAATGTTGAATTTTTGTTAATGAATGCGATTAATGATTACCTAAAGTTAGACAGAAACGCAGTATATTCCAATGATATAAAGCGTGCTACTAAAGTTTTTTCGCCAAACGAACTAATGGCACTTGATTTAATGTTAAGAACTATAGAAGATTATATGTATAATTTAATTTTTTTAACTAATCAAGATTTAAAACCAATCGGTAATGAATTAAATCTTACGGAATTAATTTCGGTTATAAAAGCTGAAGAAGCATATAAATTCGCTAGAAAAGGTCAAAGAACAATTATTTTTGATACAATTTGTAAAGAAGATACTAATTATGAAGATTTTGATATTGAATTAAATCAATTTTTTGAAAAACCAAAAGTTAAAGTGCATAAATAATAAAAAAATATCCCATTATAATAATGGTGATAATATGGATATTTTATGGATGCTTTTTAAAAACACAGGAAAAATAGAATATTATTTAAAATATAAAGAAAAACAAAAAGAGGTAAAAAATGATTGAAGTAGAAGGTATTATTGTTAGTACAACTAATTATAGTGAAACTAGTAAAATAATTAATGTTTTAACTAAAGACTATGGTTTAATTGGGATAATGGCTAAAGGCGCTAGAAGACTTAAAAGCCCTTTTAGAAGTTTTACTAGTAATTTAACGTATGCTAATTTTATGATTTACTATAAAGAAGATAAACTTTCTACTTTAACGGAAGTTAATGTTATTAATCATTTTAAAAACATTAAAAGTGATATTAATAAAATAAGTTTTGCCACTTATTTATTAGAACTAGCTGAAGGCGTTATAAGACAAAATAGTAGTCCTAAAATATACGAACTTTTAATAAATGCCTTACTTAAAATTGAAGAAGGCTATGATCCTTTAATTTTAATGAATATATTAGAACTTAAATATTTAGATTATTTAGGAATCACACCAGTAATTGATAGATGTGCAGTGTGCGGTAAAAAAACAAATATTGTTACCTTATCTAGTTACCGAGGTGGATATGTTTGTCAAAGGTGCTATAAAGGGGAAGTGAAAGTATCAGCTAAAACTATTAAATTAATTAGAATGTTTTATTATGTCGATATTAGTAAAATATCTAAAATAGATATCAGTGCTAAAGTAAAACTCGAAATAAATAAATTTCTAGACGATTATTATGATAGATACGCAGGACTTTATTTAAAAAGTAAAAAATTTATTAAAGATTTAAATAAATTAAATACCTAAAAAATTAGGTGTTTTTTTCACATAATTTTCATTGACTTTCATAAATATAAGTGTTACAATATCCTTCCGTAAAAAAAGGGGGTTTTTATTATGCGGAAAAAAATTGACTTTGATTTAATTGACGAATTACTCCTTTATTTACAAATAAAAAATGAAGAAGAATTTAAACAAATAATGGCTAATGAAAATGTTTCTGAAAAAGAAAAAACTAAAGCTCGGAATAAACATTTTAATCAAAATATTTGGTTTACGCAGTATACTAAAGTTGAAAACTATTTAAAAAGAAATCCTAGCGTTGTACCAAAAGATATTAGTAATGACGATTTAAAGGAAAGCTTTAATCCTAAAAGTTGGATGAGCACGCAAAAAGGGATGGAAACAAGATATTCTTTAGCGATGTCTAGAAAACATTTACTAGCTATTATGGATATTCCGCTTAATCAAGTAACTTATGAGGATTATTTACCTTATATGTTTCAGGGAAAAAATTTAGTAAAGAAAATAAAAAGAAAAATAAAGGGGGCAGTAAAATGAAAAAAAATAAAATAGATTATGAACAAATAGGTGAGTTTGTAAAATTAATGGATAAATATTTTGAAAGGGAATATTCGGAAATAGATTATGACGAATATGATAAAAGAAGACATTGGTTAGAAGTATATTGTCATTATGTTGATTTTATTAGAAAAAATCCGCATCTTGATTTTGATAAATTGAGTCAAGAAAAAGTAAAAAGAATAAGTTATAAAAATTTTAATCCTGTTTATTGGTCTCGTGGACAGAAGGGAAATGAAACAAGAGGATACATGAAACTTTATCAACAGCATTTTCTAGCTATGATTGGTTTTCCTTTAAAACAAGTTGATTTTGATTATATTATTCCTGGTCAAAAACAGCGGTTAAAATTATTTCCAAGACTTTTTAAAAAAGAAAAAAGTATGGAATCTTATTTAGGTAAAAAAGTAAAAAGGAGGTAAACAAAATGAAAAACGAAAAACAAATAGAATTTTTTAATCAAAAATTAGATAATTTATTGGATTATTACCCTAAATTTGTCAAAAAAAATAAAATAAAAGCTAGTGTTATATCGGCTTTATTTGTTTGCGTTGGCGTTTTTTCATTATTTCAATTAGAAACAGCTTTTGCTTTAAGTGAAACAGCTTTAGCTATTCCAACTAGTATTGGAATGATTTTAGGAACTCTTTGTATTGGGGCGAAAGTTAGTACTAATTGGCTTGAACAAAAAGATTTTGAATTTTATCAAAAAATTTCTGCTTTAAGACAAGAAAGAGATAGTTATCATCCTGAATTTTTAAAGACCAAAGAAAAACATAAAGACCTTAATATTATCGAAGTAAATGAGGGAGCTCATTTAACATTAGAAGATATTAAAGAAACCCAAGCGGAAACTGATGTGGTTAAAATTCATTACAACCAGCAAATGGCTGAACCGGAAGTATCTGATACAGCTGGTTTATTAGACGATCAAATAGAAGCTGATTTAATTAATATGGAGGTAAGTAAACCTAAAGTTTTAATAAAGAGATAAGACCTTGCTAGTCTTATTTTTTTGTGATATCATTATTGTAGGAGGTAAGGATATGTTAAAAAAAATTTTAATTATTTTAGGGATAGTTTTGGTTTTATTTATTGGTTTTGTTGGTTTTAGACATTTTAGTATTAATAATAAAGAAATTGCTATTACGGATAGTTTAATAACTAGGCAGCAGGATTTAGAAAAAGACTATCAAGCTAAAGGTTATAGTTTAGATAATCCTAAAGTTGTTGTTAATCCTTATGATATTTCACCCCTTACAGCTTTAGTGATGTTTGAAACAGATAAAAGCGAAGAAGT
>CALVRT010000053.1 GCA_944358735.1 uncultured Bacilli bacterium
CAGCCCCGTTAGGTCCAAGTAAACCAAAGACTTCACCATCTTTTATTTCTAAATCTATGTTTTCAATACCACGAACATCTTTATAGTATTTTGTTAATTTTTCTGTTTTGAGCATACACAACCTCCTGCAATTATCTATTAAATTCATAATAATAAGATATAAGATAATTGTCAAGATGATTTATAAAAAGACCAGTAAATTTTACTTTTCAATTTTTTAAAGCTATACACGCTTTCTAAGTTTTATTATAAATTTAAAAAAAGAATATAAAACTTAAATTCTATATTCTTATACCGTAACTGATTCTAGTATTTTTATCATTTCCCAAATACACTCTAAAATATCATCATAATCAATATTTTCCGCATAAGTGTATTTTCTGGAATAGCTACTCCACCGCGTTCTTAATATTTTACTATCTTTTATAATATTAAAATTATTTAATAATTTTTTATCAAAACCTCTTTTTTCAAAAGTATTATGACAAGCTTTAATAAAAGTATCTTTATTTATTTTATCCCAGCTTTTATGGAATATTAAATAAATATCATAATAGTCTTTCATTCTACTACTTGTTTCCAGTTTACTAAAGATAGCTTCTATTTTTTCGGCCAAAATAGTTTCTGTCGTATACGTCCAAACTTTAACAATTTTTCCATCTAACATAGTTTTATATTTAAAAGATGACTTCCTTGGCGTTACCACATCACCTGTAGCAATATCAAATTTTAATGTTTCTCTAATGTTTTCAAAACTGAACGTCATAACTACTCTAAAACCACCATATTCGTCTTCTTCTCTAATATTTTCTACTTCTTTTATAGAAAAGTTAACATTATCATCTAAATTAATACTAATAATTGAATTAACTATTTTTATTATATTTTCTTTTGTTAAACTATCATTTGTTAAAGAGGAATCTATATCTGATGTAGTTCTATTATTTAAACCAAATAACTGACTTAGTAAAAATCCACCTTTGATAATAAAGTTATCTCTATATTTACTTTTAGATAATCTCTCAATAAATCTATCAAATACATAAAATTTTAGTAATACATTAAATGAAACATTAGTAACTTTTGATAGATTTTTTAATTTATCTTTTACTTACATACTATTCATAAAACATCCCTACAAATGACATAACTTCTTCTGAAATGTTCATTTTTTCAGCATACTTTGAAAGATTAGCTAAATTTTTATCTTTCCTTTTTACATAAAGACGAACTGATTTTTTTACTTGCTCAAAATCAAGTCTGTTTTTAGATCTAATAATATCACAAATACATCTTTCCATATCATAAGTTCTAACAGTATTCCCGTTTGGTGTTTTTATTTCACATACACCTAGATTATATATATCTTCTGAAACATAGAAAGGTTTACAATTATGATTTTTAAAATCAATATGATAGCCATTAGGAACAGTAAACATAAAATCATAAGGTATTTCTTCTGTAAGTCCAAATAGATAAAGAGCAGTCATATGGGAAAATATAGTTTTCCTATACCTTTGTTGAAATGTATAAAAGTCATCTTGAAAAACATTTATACTTATATATATTCCTCTATCAATTCTTTCAATTTCCTTATTTTTCTCAAGCATTGATATGTATTGCCTACTTATATTTAATGGTTCAATCATCCTAGTAGTAATAACCCCATTATTTTCTTCCATAATACTTTTTATAATACAAATATTTATTTCAATACGGTTATTAGGATAATTTTTAACTATATTTTCTATGGATTTAGACATATTAATAATGTCTTTTAGTTTATCAAAAGGTATTTTCTTGTCACTATTAACGTTTTTATCCATAGTCAATTTCTTTAGCCACTCTTTTATAATACTCATTGGTTGAGTTAAATGATTAATTGCATTAACATAATTTTTAACAATATTTTCATTAATTTCAAAATCCATTTTCTCACCCCAAAAAAACAACTACACTTGAATTTTAACATTTTTCAGTGTAATTGTCAACGGACTTTTATTTTAATTCTTCTGGAGTTTTAATATTTTTATATTCTTTTCTATCTAGTTCAATATAAATAATATCCTTATCTGAAACACCACTTTCTTTTAATTTTTCAATAATCGCTTTTAAGCAAAAACGACTTCCCGCATCTTCTTATACCCGTAATAACTTTTACCATAGTATCATTATAAAATCCTCGTATCTTCTTTAAATAATCTTCCCTTTTATATAATTTATCCATTAATAATCACCAACACGTTTTTAGAACAAAAACAAGTCATCGACCACTTTTATACTTTAATAGATAAAAATTGGTCGATAACTCTATGTTTTCTATAAATATTTTAAAATTTTTTTATATTTTTCTTTTAATTCTTCATATTTTATTTGCTGATTAGCTGGGCTAGTAGATGGTAAGTAAATAGCTTTTATTAAAGTGTTTGGATAGCAGTACTTATTATAAAGTTTTTCAGCTACTTTACCAGTCACAAAGATAGCTTTAATATTAGCTTCATTTAAAATAACATTTAAATCATTAACTTTCACATTTTTAATTGAGCTGTCACTAGAACCAGTAATCTCGCACTCTTTAATAACGTCCCATAGAGCAATATGATATTTTTCTAAAAAGGCCTTCTTCGATGCGATATCAAAAAGTTCTTCATTAAATATATCTGAAAGCACCTTCCAAAAACGATTCTGCTTATGGCCGTAGTAAAAGCCTACTTCTTTAGATTTTACTGATGGCATACTACCTAAAATTAATACTTTAGAGTTTTTATCATATACAGGCTTTAACTCGTGATAAGTTATCATTCGGCCGCCTTCAAACTAGTTACCATATCTAATTTTTTAACTTTGCGGTTTAATATCGCACTAACAATTAAAGCCATTATAAAAATACAAACAAAGGCAATTACATACGAAGAAATGTTTACAACTGGCATAATATCAAAAGAATAACCCATTACCGTTGAAAAAATAATATCTACTAGTTTAAAGCCAAGTGGAAGACCAATGATAATACCAATAATTGTTAGCCATATGTTTTGTTGTTTTAAAACTTTACCAACCATTTTACTATTAAAGCCTAAAACTTTTAAAGTGGCTAGTTCTCTTATTTTTTCAGTATAAGATAAAATTCCTAAATTGTAAATCACTACAGCTCCTAGTAATAAAGCAGCAACAATCATAATAACGATTACACTACTCATCGTATTTAGCATTGTACTAGAATTTTCTCTTAATGTATCCTCATCATAAACCACACCATAATCACTATTAACATTTTCATCTGTGTAAACTACAGCCGGTACATAAGTATAACCTAAACTTTCATAATTTTCTCTACTCATTGTCACATTTTGAGCACTCGGCGCGCGGTTAATCGCGGTCACTTCTAAAGTATGCCAAGTATCAGTTCCATAAATTTTAAAAGTTAAATCATCGCCAATTTCTAAATTATATTTATCGGCTAATTTTTCCGTAATCATTACTCCATCATCAGGTAAATCCATTTTTTCTTTGTTATAATTAGTATAAGTAATAAACTTTCCACTGTCATCTATTACTAAAGATTCTGGGCCTTCATCTTTTATTTCAATTCCTAAACTTTCAGTTGTCCCATAACTTTCTAAATCATCTGGAAGTACGCCAGGAGTTTCTAAAGTAAGCTGATTTTTAAAATGATAAATATCATCATACTGCCAGCTAATAAAATTATCTAACGTATTAAGCATTCCAAAAGCACAAACAACAAGCATTGTACTTCCAGCAACACCAATAATGGCCATTAAAGACCTCGCTTTACTACGAAAAACATCTCTTAAATTCCACTGGGTTTTAAATTTTAAATGATGCCAAATTTTTTGTTTTTCAATCCAAGTATGTTTTAGTTTTTTTGGCGCTTTAGGTCTTAAAGTTTCAGCAGCCACTCCTTCAAGTTCTTTAAAACAAGAAAAATAAGTAGCTAAACTAATAATAAAAATAATAAAGGCACTGATAATAAAATAATAATAATTAACTTCAGCTGTTAACACTGGCAAAGAGAAATAAGTACTTTCTAAAGCCAGAATATAATTACCTAAAAGTAAAGGACCCAAAATATGTCCGGCAATTACCGCAAGTAAGCAAACAATAAATCCATATAAAGTATAATGCCAAATTATTTTACTTTTTTTAAAACCTAATGCTTTCAAAATTCCAATTTCCGAACGCTGATTTTTAACAATTCTATTCATTGTCGTAATAACTGATAATACAGCAATAAATAAGAATATTACTGGAAATATACCGGCATATGTTTTATGACTATCGATTTCCGTTCTAAACATCGCATAACTTGTATTAGCATCTCTATCCGTTACCGAAATAACGTTAGCATTACTATTTTCAATATCATTTTTCAATGATTTAGGATTATCAGTATCAATTAATATATAATTATAAATAATATTATTTTCACCAAGTGGATAATATTTACTTGATAAATAAACAAAACCATAATCATCGTGTGAAGGGAAAACTTGGGAAGCATCTTTTACGGCATAAACATGCTCGGGATTCATAACTAACCCGGCAATTTCTTTGGTTATCGTCATACCGTTAAAATTAATCGTTACTTCATCGCCAACTTTATAATCCAAATGTTTAGCTAGTTCACTATCAAACCAAATTTTATCACTATTGTAGTCAAACTCATCACCACTTGTTACATATAAAGAAGATACCTTATCTGAATTAATAAAATTAATTTCTAAATCTGTTTCATCTTTGTTATCAATGTTCCCAGATATGGTTAATTTTTTACTCATACTTTGAGTATTAACTATATCACTTAAATCATCATTAGTAAAAGTTCCAGATACCCATAAATCTGGCATATTAGTTTCTTTATAAAATTCTTCAGAATTTTTATTCATTCCCTCGATTTCTGAACCAATGCCAACATAAACAAAAACGCCAAGAAAAATCATTAGAAAAATAGCTAAAAACTGCGATAAATTTTGACCTATATCGCGAAACATTTTCTTAAATAACATTACCAATCAACCTCGTTTATAGCTTTCGGATTTTCATTGATAACAATATTTTCAAGTTCACCATTTTTTAAGTAAATAACTTTATCAGCAATATCGGCAAATAAAGAATTATGGGTAACAACAATAACGGTATTACCATCTTCCTTGCACTCTTTATATAAAACCTCTAAAACTTGAACCCCGGTTTTTGAATCCAAAGCTCCAGTTGGTTCATCACATAGTAAAAGTTTGGGATTTTTAGCGACGGCTCTAGCAATTGAAACTCTTTGCTGTTCGCCACCTGATAAACTATTTGGAAATTTATTAATATGTCTAGCAAGCCCCACAGCTTTTAAAGCTTCTTTAGCATTTATCTTTTCGTGGCAAACTTCACTAATTAATTCAACATTTTCTAAAACTGTAAGTGTTGGTAATAAATTATAAAACTGAAAAATAAATCCAATGTTTTTACCACGATAATCGGCAAGTTTATTTTCATTATATTTGGTTATATCATCACCATCAATAATGATGTTTCCTTTTGTAGCCGTATCCATTCCGCCAATTAAATTTAGTAACGTACTTTTACCAGCTCCTGAAGGGCCTAAAATAACAACAAATTCACCTTTATCAATGGTAAATGAGACTTTCTTTAAAGCATAAAAAGGTTTATCTCCAATTGTATAAGCTTTTGATACATTAGATAATTCCATAAATTTTTCCATAATGCGCCTCCATTTTCTACATTAATTATACAAAATATTAATATTTTTAGCAAGAAAAAGAAGCTAATTAAAAGCTCCTTTAATTTATTGTTATTTCGATTTATCTAAACCATTTGACAAATTAGCTATTTTTTGATATAGTTTAGTTGTTCAGTTCTTTGGTTACCCGTGTGGCCCAAAGACTTTTTTTGTTAAGGGGGAATAAATTTAAAAAAATTTAAAACTTATGAAGAACAACTACATATATTAAAAAGTCGTGGTTTAATAATTAAAAATCCAAAGTTTGTTATCAAAAAATTAAGAGAAGATGGATATTATAATATAATAAATGGCTATAAAAATTTATTTTTAAATCCCACGATTAAGGAAGATGAATATCACTATAAGTCTTCATTTGAAGAGATATACGCACTGTATGAATTCGATA
>CALVRT010000054.1 GCA_944358735.1 uncultured Bacilli bacterium
GAAGGAACATATTACTCGGGAACAACCAGTAGCAATTATAAAGGAGCCATTTGTGCCACTGCGAGTAATACAGTAACAACAGCTGATTGCGAAAAAACAAGTAATACTTGGACTGGATATGTTGGACTACCAAGATATGGAGAAATGTTTGCAAGTCAACAAGGAAGTGGTTCTTCTTCGTCAGAAAATATGTGGTTAATAACTCCATATTCTTCCTCGGGCGTTTGGATCGTGAACCGCCACGGCAGCGCGGGCAGCAGCGGCTCTCCGTCCGACGCGGACGGGGCTCGTCCATCCATCAATCTGTCATCAGCGGTTAAGATAACGGGGGGAACAGGACTTAAAAATGATCCATTTGAGATTAGTTTGTAAAATATTTCTTTTGCTACTTTTCTTTTTAAGAAAAGTAGTATTTTTTTAACTTTAAAATTTTTATAAATTTTTATTGCATAATTTATAAATTCTAATTTTTTACATAAACATGTAATTTTTTATATAGTTATACTCGATAATTTTTAAATATTCCTAAAAGTTTCGAGTATACTCGAAATTATTTGACAAACTAAATATTAAAAGATAGTTAAATAAGGTAGATAATATATAATTTTTTATCTAGTGAAGAAGTAATGGAACGATAATTTGAATCATATAAATCGGTTACTGATAATTTTCCTAAGTATGTGATTACTATGGATAAATTTGATTATAGTAGAGATGGAATAATTCATAAAAATATAATTGACTTTTTATTAGATAAATAAAATCTATTTGCAAAAAGTGTCGAAAAATAAAAGTTTTGCAAATAGACTGCAAAACTTTTGAAATGATGTTATTATTACTTTGGGTGAATAAGTATGATTACAAGAGAGTTTTATTTAAATCGTTTAATAGAAGCCAAAGATACAGAATTTATTAAAGTTATTACTGGGGTTAGACGAAGTGGTAAGTCAACATTATTACTTATGTTTAAAGAATATTTACTTTTAAATGGGGTAAAAGAAGAAAATATAATTCATATTAATTTTGAATTCTCTATGTTTGATGAGATAAAAGATTATCGTGATTTATATAATTATATAAAAAAATATTTAGTAAAAGGAAAAAGTTATATATTATTGGATGAAGTTCAAAATGTTTTAAAATGGGAGAAAGCTGTTAATGGAATTAACCTTGACTTTGATGTTGATATTTATATAACTGGCTCAAATGCTTATCTTTTATCAAGTGAACTTGCAACTTTATTATCAGGTAGATACATAGAAATTAAAATGTATCCTTTATCTTTCAAAGAATATTTAAAATTTAATAATTATGATTTAACTAATATTGAAGATAAATTTAATGAATATTTAAAATATGGTGGGTTACCTGCTATAACTCATATTAAAGATAAAGATAATTTGGTTATGACCTATTTAAATGATATTTATAATACTATTGTTAAAAAAGATATAATTGAAAGAAATGGTATAAAAGATATTGCTCTTTTAGAAAATTTAATTAGATATATATCATCTAATATTGGTTCTTCTATATCTGCTAATAAAATAAGTGATTATTTAAATAGTAATAAGATTACAACAAAATCTAATCATCAAACGATTGATAATTATTTAAAGATGTTAGAAAATGCTTTTATTGTTTATAAAGTTGAAAGAAGTGATATAAAAAGTAAAAGTATTTTAAAGACCTTAGGTAAATATTATTTGGCTGATACAGGAATTAGAAATATAATTCTTGGTTTTCGAAATATTGATGAAGGCAATTTACTTAAAAATGTTGTTTATTTAGAATTATTACGTAGAGGTTATAAAATTAGTATAGGAAAAACTTTTGATTATGAGGTTGATTTTATAGCTGAAAATGTTAATACTATCAAATATTATCAAGTATCAAGATCAATAAAGGATTCAAAAGTTCTTGAAAGAGAATTAAAAAGTTTAGAAAGTATTCAAGATAATTATGAAAAAATAATATTAACTATGGATAAAACGATTAACAAAGATTATAATGGAATAAAAGTTATTAATATAATTGATTTTTTATTAGATATAAAAAAATAATGTAAAATATGACTATTGAAAATGTATTGCCGATATATTGACAAAAATATAAAAAGTATTATTCTTTTATAGAAAGAAGGTTGATTATAATGGCTAATATTTCAAATTCTATAAATATGAGTTTTCGAGTGGATAAAGATCTAAAAGAACAAGCAGACGAATTATTCAAAAATTTGGGCATGAATACAAGTGTTGCAATAAATATGTTTTTAACACAAAGTGTAAGAGAGCAACAAATACCTTTTATGGTAACTATGCAAAGTCAAGAGCCTAGCGATAGATTAAAAGGGGCTTTAAAAGAACTAGAAGATGTGGAAAGCGGCAAAATAAAATTAAATAGCTATAACAATATGACTGATTTAATAAAAACTTTAAACAATGACTAAAAAATTTTTGATAGAAACTGGCAGTCATAAAGAGACTACTAATATAGAAAGATTTTTATATACTATATTAGTAGTCTCATTTGTTTACTTTATTTTTTTAAACTTTGTAAAAGGATCATAATCAGGATAATTTATAAATGTTAGTTTTTCTTTGGTAGTTGGATGGATAAATTCTAGTTTATAAGCATATAAACCTAAGTTTTTATCCTTTTCATTGTTATAACGATTATCACCATATAAAGGGTGATTAATACCTTTAAATTGGACTCTTATTTGGTGATTACGACCGGTTTTTAAATTTATTTTTAAAAGGGATAAATCATAGGTTTCATTATAGTCTAATAATTCGTAGTCAAGTTCTGCGTATTTGCCTTTTTCTTTGGTGGTAATAATTGATTTATCTTTTTCTTTTAAAAGATAATTTTTTAAGGTATCTTTTTCATTGGTTTTTCCATGTACAACCGCTAGATAACTTTTTTTAAAATCTCCATCTTTAATTTGCTTTGATAATCTACTAGCGGATTTACTAGTTCTGGCAAAGACCATAATACCACCGGTTGGTCTGTCGAGTCTATGAACTAGTCCTAAATAAACATTACCAGGTTTTTGATATTTTTCTTTTAAATATTTTTTTAAAATCGTTAACATATCAAGATCTTTGG
>CALVRT010000055.1 GCA_944358735.1 uncultured Bacilli bacterium
TGAAAGATATACTTATGATATTTCTTATATTGATAATGGTGATTATCAAGTAGTTTTACCAGTTGATGACAAATTAGATAAAACAAGAGCTTGGTTTCAAAAAGAGATCGATTTAGCAAATTTAAAAGCTGGTAATTATGCCATTTATATTAAAACAACATCTAATGATAAAACTTATTATGGTGAATTAATTGATATTGCTTATACTAATTTTAATACTATAAATACTACTAATTATGAATTTAAAAGAATTGATGAAAAAAGATTAAGATTAGAATTAATCAAAAAATGATTGAAAAAAATAAGTTTATTTATTATAATTGATATATAATGTGGAGGCTTTATGAAAGAATATTTAAAGTTTAACAAAGAGTTTAAAAAGTTTTTACCAGTCTTTTTAATTATATTAGCAGTTGTTCTTTTATTAGGAACTAGTTATGCTCTTCTTCGTAGTAGTGACCAAGGTGAAAATACTTATGTTATGAATGTCGGTTTATTGGAAGTAACTTTTGTTGATAGTGAAACTAATGAATTAAGTATTAGTAATGCTGTTCCTATGACAGATAGTGAAGGAATGAGTCAAAGTGATGAACTTATTTTTACAGTTAAAAATACCGGTGATTTTAAAGCACAATATAATGTCTATATTGAAGAAACTTCAACCAATCCAGCATTTAAAACTGTAATTCGTTTTATTTCAAATAAAAATGATACCGGATATAATAGTCCTAAGACTTTATCTGAGGATAAATATATTGATACTGGTGGAGTTTTAGACGTTGAAGAAACAGCAACTTATAAAGTAAAATTATGGTTATCAGAAACCGCAGATAACACTTATATGAATAAAACTTTTACAGCTAGAATTGTAATAGAAGTATTTCAAGTTAATACTTTAAGTGATAAAATATTGTCATCAATTAATAGTTCTCCAGACCAAGTATCAGTTGTTGAAGATGGAATAACCTATATATCAGGTACTGCAGATAATATTGATTTTAATTATGTTTGGTATAGTGGAAAATTATGGAGAATAACAGCGATTTATCCTGACGGAACAATGAAAATGATAACTGATGATAATATTACAACAATAAGTTATGGTTCAGATGTTAATTTTTATACTGATGAGAGAAACAGTTCTTATATATATCAATGGTTAAATGAAGACTTTTTAGATACTCTTTATAATTATGAAAAAATCATTGTAACCGATGCTAATTGGAATGCAACTGATTCCAATGAACCAAATGCAAGTACTAAATTACCAGAAACAACCATGGTAACCGCCCCAGTTGGGCTTTTAAATAGTTATGAATATTATAAAAGTTATCAAAATACAACTTCTAATAATGGATACTTAAATAACGGTTATTTTTGGTGGTTATTGAATCCCTCTTCCTCTCGCGTTTGGAGCGTGGATAATTCCGGCACTGCCAAAAACAATAACTATCCGTTGGGCAATGCGTACGGCGTTCGTCCATCCATCAATCTGCAATCAGGAATCACGATAACTGGTGGAAGTGGTACAAGCAGTGACCCATACACAATAAGTGGGGATAAAGAGATGGAAACAACCGGTACAACTCTTTTGAATACCAGACAAAGTGGCGAATATGTAAATTTTGATGGGGAGTTATATCGAATCGTCGGAATTGCAAATAACACCACCAAATTAAATAAAATGGATTATGTAAGAAATAGTGATAATGTTGTAATAACCAAGAATTTTGCAAGTAATGTAACCTATGGAAGTGGAAATAGTGATACATACTGGGATTATTATTTGAATAATACCTGGTACAATTCCATCAGCGAAACTTATAAAAATATGTTGGTCGAAGGAATATATTATTTGGGCACAATCTTAGATAGTTATAAAGAAGCCATATGTGCTACTGCGAGTAATACAGTAACAACAGCTGATTGTGAAAAAACAAGTAGAACATGGACAGGCTATGTGGGACTACCAAGATATGGCGAGATGTTTGCAAGCCAACAAGGAAGTGGACATTCTTCATCAATGAGCGTATGGTTAATAAATTTCTCTTCTTCCTCGAACGTCTGGGGTCTGGACTTTACTGACCGTGCGAGCAAAGACCCTCCGTCCAGCCTCGCGAACGGAACTCGTCCATCCATCAATCTGTCATCAGCAGTAAAGATAACTGGTGGAACTGGAACAAAAACTTCGCCATTTGAGTTATCATTATAAAACAGTTATCAGTAAAAAATATCAAGGGTCTTGAAAAATCGGTTCTTAAACATTAAGGGGTGATGAATGAAAATTCATCATCTCTTTTTGCTTACGAAAATAATTAGTAACAATTAAAATTCTAGCTTTAAAATTTCTGAAATTTCTAAAACCAAAAGCAATTCTTTTAATAAGTTTACAAGTATTATTATTTCTTTCCATAACACCATTGTTATAACAAGTTTCTAAGGTATTTTTAATATAAGGTAAAAATTCTTTTAACATTTATATTAGCACTATCACCACTCAAATTCGAAGAGCTAAATTTTGAATATATATAATATTAAAACTCCTTTATCTAAAAGATGAATAAAAATATAGAGAAACATTTTTCATAATATTTTAAGCTAATTTTATTTTTCTAATTAAAAACCGTTTATATTATATTGAGAAGTATTT
>CALVRT010000056.1 GCA_944358735.1 uncultured Bacilli bacterium
GATTATAGCTATTTTTCAAAGTATTTTAATGATAATAATTGATTTAAAAAGACCAAAATTAAATTGGGATTTTGAATATGCTGTTGTTAAGCAAAATTTAAATTTAGTTTTTCCAATGCTTTTAGGCCTTTTAAACATTTTAGTTATAGCTTTAATAGTCTTGTTATTTAAAAATATAAATGTTTATTTAGGATTAATTATCATTGGTATTATCTTTTTAATATTTACAATAATTGTCAATAATTACTTATATAAAAATCAATTTAAGTTAGCTGAAAAAATTATTTAAAAAAAGTCTTAATAGACTTTTTTTTATTGACATACTGTTATAACTGTTATATAATCAATGTAACAGTGAGGTGATATTATCTTGAATATTATTATTAGTAACAGTAGTGATATACCTATTTTTAAACAAATTAAAAATGCTTTAAAAGAAGCTATATGCACGGGAGTTTTACAAGAAAATGAAGCCCTTCCATCGGTTAGAACTTTAGCTAACGATTTAAAAATTAGTTTTTTAACAGTTAAAAGAGCTTATGATGAATTGGAAACAGAAGGCTTTATCAAAACAATACCAGGGAAGGGGAGTTTTATAGCTCCAAGAAATATGGAATTAATACGCGAAGAAAAATTAAAAGAAATTCAAGATTTAATCGAACAAATATATAAAATTTCTAAAATTGCTAATATTGAAGAACAGGAAATAAAAGAAATTTTTCAAATAATTTTTGAGGAGGAATAAAAATGGAAAATGCAATTGAAATTAAAAATCTTTCTAAACAATATTTAGGATTTAACTTAGATAAAATAAGTTTTTCAGTCCCAAAGGGCTCAATTGTTGGCTTAATAGGTGAAAATGGAGCTGGGAAAACTACTACTATTAAAGCAATTTTAAATATTATTAATGCCGAAGGTAGTATTAAAATATTTGGAAAAGATAATCAAAAAGATGAAAAAGAAATAAAAGAAAACTTAGGTATTGTCTTAGATGATAGTTTTTTATCAGAGTATTTAACAGCCAAAGGTGTTAATTCAATTATGAAAAGTTTTTATAAAAATTTTGATGCTAAAAAATATTTTGCTTATTTAGAAGAATTTAAGATACCTCTTAATAAATTGATTAAAGATTTTTCAAGTGGTATGAAAATGAAATTAAAAATTGCAACAGCTATTTCTCATGATCCTAAACTTTTAATTTTAGATGAGGCTACTAGTGGTTTAGATCCTATTGTAAGAAAGGAAATTTTAGAAATATTTCGTCAGTTTATTAATGAAGATGGTAATCACTCTATTTTATTATCATCACATATTACCTCAGATTTAGAATATATTGCTGATTATATAGTATTTATTCACGAAGGGAAAATTGTTTTTAATTTAGAAACTGCCGAATTACTAGAAAATTATGGAATTATAAAATGTAGTGAAGAAGATTTTTTAAAACTTAAAAAAGAAGATTATATTCGTTATAAAAAAGAAAAATATCAAGTAGAAGTATTAGTTGCTAATAAAAATGCTATTTTAAAAAAATATAAATTTAAAGTAATTGATAAACCACGACTTGATGAAATTATGTTATTTTATGTGAAAGGGGAAAAATAATGAAAGGCTTAATAAAAAAGGATTTACTTAATTTAGCAAGTTATAAAACGACTTTGCTGATACTTATTATTTTTTGTGGAATAGGGGTTATTGGAAGTTCAGTCAATATTGCTCCTCTTGTTATTTGTACAATTATTGGTATGATTTCGCTTTCAACTTTTAATTATGATGAGATTGCTAAATCTAATAAATTTATCTTAGCTCTTCCTTTAACTAGAAAAGAAGTTGTTTTAGCAAAATATATTCTAGCAATTACAGGCATTATTCTTGGGGGAATATTAGGAATAGTTTTGACTTTATTAGTTGTAAATATTATGAATATAATTCGTCCAAATGATTTGCTTAGTATAAACTATCAAAGTTTATTTATTAATGCATTAAGTGGAATGTTTGGAATTTCCCTTATTCAAGCTATTCAAATACCTAGTATCTATAAATTTGGTGCTGAAAAGGGACGAATCCAAATGTTTGTGATTATTTTTTTAGTTATTATTTTAATAGCAGGAGCTGGCTTTTTGATTACTAATTTAGGCTTAAATATTAATACCCAAGAAATTACCAATTTTTTAAATAAATATGGTATTATTATCTTAATAATATCAATGATTCTAATGTATACTATTTCCTATAAAATATCTTCTAAAATTTTTTTAAAGAAGGACTTTTAATAGTCTTTTTTTTAAACTTACAAAACTGTAATTTTTAATTTTCAATATTTTGCTATAATTTTAGTGAAAGGAGAAATTTATGGAAGTTTTAAAATTAGAAAATGTTAAAAAATATTATGGAGTTAAGAGCAATATTACCAAAGCTGTTGATGGTATTTCCTTTAATGTTTTAGAAGGGGAATTTGTTGCTATTATGGGAGCTAGTGGAAGTGGGAAAACAACTCTTTTAAATTGTATTTCAACGATTGATAATGTTACTAGTGGGCATATTTATGTTGGTGGTATAGATATTACAGAAATAAAAGAAGATACTATGGCAGATTTTAGAAAAGAAAACCTTGGTTTTATTTTTCAAGATTTTAATTTACTTGATACTTTAACTATTGAAGAAAATATTGCTTTATCATTAATTATTAACAATGAAAATCCCAAGAATATTGATAAAAAAATTCAAGAAATTGCAACTAAATTAGGAATAAGTAATATTTTAAAAAAATTTCCTTATGAAGTATCGGGAGGAGAGAAGCAAAGATGTGCTTGTGCGAGAGCATTAATTAATCATCCGAAGTTAATTCTTGCTGATGAACCAACGGGAGCTCTTGATTCCAAATCATCACGAATGCTTTTAGAGACGATGAAAGATATGAACGAAAAATTAAAAGCAACTATTTTAATGGTAACTCATGATTCATTTAGTGCTAGTTTTTGTAAGCGGGTTTTATTTTTAAAAGATGGAAAAATCTTTAATGAAATTATTCGCGGTGAGAAAACAAGAAAAGAATTTTTTGATGAAATTATTGACGTATTAACTCTGCTTGGAGGAGATTTAGGAAATGTTAACTAAATTAGCATTTCGTAATGTTAAGCGAAGTACCAAAGATTATATAATTTACTTAATTACAGTAACTTTAGCTTTTTCTTTCATTTTTGCATTTAACTTAATGGGAAGTTCAGAAGAAATATTGAATTTATGTGATATAATGAATAATTTTGCATTAGTGATGTATTTTGTTAATGTGTTCATTATACTTATTGTATGTTTTTTAATCAATTATACAGTTAAATTTATGTTTAGTAAAAGAAGTAGGGAATTTGGAACATATATGTTACTTGGAATTAAAAAGGGAAAAATATCAAAGATGTTTACTTTGGAAAATATTATTTTAGGGTTCTTTTCTTTATTAATTTCGATTCCTTTTGGTTATATTTTTAGTCTTTTTATGTCATTTATAGTAACAAGAATGTTTGAATTAGATACTATTGTTAAAATTACATTTAATTTAAATGCAATTTTACTATTATTACTTTATTTTGTTTTAATATATTTATTTGTTTTATTTTTAGCAAGACATAGAATAAAGAAAGTGAAAATATATGATCTATTATATTTAGAAAAGCAAAATGAAGAAAAAAGGTTTAGAAAAAATAAAACCAGAAATATAACATTTATTGTTTCTTTGATTATTGGTGTTGTTGCAATGTTTCTTTTTGATGAACAATTTAAAGGAACTGGAAGTAATCCATCATTTGGAATAATTTTTCTATGTATAATTCTAATTATTATAAGTATTTATGGAGTTGCTATAACACTATCTGATTTTATTTTAAAAATAGTTTTGAAAAATAAAAAAATTAAATATAGTAAAGATAATTTGTTTATAGCAAGAACATTTTCCTCTAAAGTAAAAACCATGAGTTTTACTTTAGGTACTATAACTGTTCTTATCACTTTCACTTTAATTGCATTAAATCTTTCAAGTCTATTTAAAGCAATGTTTGATTATCAGTTAGAATCATTTTCTCCTTATGACATTAGTTTTAAAGAAATAAATGAAGATAGAATCCCTGATTATACTAATTTTATAGAAAAGAACTATACTATCCAAGAAAGATTTATTTACAATGGGTATAGAGATACTAACCGTGAGATAGGTAATACATTAGGAGAATATGGTGGTTGGAGAGAATATGATCAAGTTATTAAGTTAAGTGATTATAATAAATTGTTAGAGTTAAGAGGAGATAAGCCAATTAGTCTAGCTAATGATGAATATGTAGTTAACGTAACAAAAGAATTAGGAGATATAATTGTTAATGATAATTCCATTAAAAAGCTTACTTTATCAAATGGTCTAGAGTTAAATCAAAAAGAGGTTCTTACAACAGGTTATACTTATGCTTGGGGTGTTGGTTATGGTTTTATAATTGTCGTTCCAGATAATGCAGTAAATGGCTTGCAAATAGAAAATACCAATATGATTATTGATACAAAAGAAAAAACTACGGAAGATTTTGCTAAAGAAATAAGAAAATTTACAGAACCAGATTTTTGTGAAGAATCTGAAAATGGATATATTGTTTGTACTGATTATAATCTTACTGTTAGAGGTCAAGAAGAAGCTAATAATAATGGATTTATAACAATCATTTCCTTTGTTTGCTTTTATATGGCATTTATCTTTATTGCTGTAGTAGGAACAATATTGGCTGTTCAATCATTAAGTGATTCTACAAAATACCAATATCGTTATAGAGTTTTAAGTAAACTTGGAGTGCGTGATGAGGCATTAAATAAAACAATATTTAAACAACTATTTGTCTTCTTTATTTTCCCTGTTTTTTATCCACTTATAATTAGTTTTGTTACAGTTACATCTCTAAATAAAATTTTTAATATCGTTCTAGCAACTAATACAGTTTATTTAGTATATTATTTTGTTAATATAATTGTTTTTATATTAATTTATGCAATATATTTCTTAGCCACTTATTTTGGCTTTAAAAGAAATATTGAAAGAAATTAAGGAGGTGAGAGAGTGTTAAGTAAATTAGCAATTAGAAATGTAAAACGTAGCAGTCGTGATTATATAATTTATTTAATCACAGTAACTTTAGCCTTTTCACTTATGTTTGCTTTAAATTTAGTTTCATGGTCGGATGCCGTCGTAAATATTTCAGAAAATATGGATACTTTTAAAAGTGTAATTATATTTGTTAATGTTATTGTTATTTTTGTGATTTGTTTTTTGATTAATTATACTACAAGATTTATGTTTTCTAAGAGAAGTAAAGAATTTGGAACATATATGTTACTTGGAATTAAAAAGAAAAAAATATCTAAAATGTTTTTACTAGAAAATATAATTCTTGGTTTTATTGCTCTAATATTGTCAATTCCCTTTGGTTTTATATTTAGTCAATTTATATCGTTTTTTATTGTAAAAGTTTTAGAGCTTTCGCAAACAATCTTTATTGAATTTAATTTAATGTCATTTATATTACTGTTTATTTATTTTATTGCGATTTATTTATTAGTATTATTCTTTGCTTATCGAAGAATTAAAAAAGTAAAAATATATGATTTATTATATTTAGAAAAACAAAATGAAGAGAAAGTAATAAAGACTAAGAAGAGTCGTACTATAATCTTTGTTATTAGTATTTTAATTGGTATAGGAGCATATTTGATTTGGAATACACAGATTCGACCTGATATTGTTCAAGATAGTTCAGTATTAACATATTTAATGATTGGTATTGTATTATTTATAATAAGTATATATGGTGTAATGTTTAGTCTTTCTGACTTTTTGCTTTCTATTGTTTTGAAAAAAAATATTAAATATCGAAAAGATAATTTGTTTGTGGCAAGAGCGTTTTCTTCAAAAGCAAGAACAATGGGGTGGACACTTGGGACTCTTGGAGTATTAATTATGTTTACGTCTTTATTTCTTAATTTCTCAAGTTTAAATAAAGGTCTATATGATTCTATTGTTGAAACAACTTCTCCTTTTGATATTTCTATGTTTTTTGAAAATAGAGATACGGTATTAAAAGCATATAATATAATTGAAGAAGATTATACAATTACTGATAGTGTTATATATTATGTATATTTAGATTCAAATAGTAATATTGAAAAACTACTTCCTTCATATTCATATAAGAATGATTCAACAGATTTTATTATGAAAATAAGTGATTATAATAAATTGTTAAGTATGAAAGGAAAAAATAGAATATCTCTAAATGATGATGAATATTTATTGGTAATTGAAACGGCAGGATTATCATTAGTACAAAGCGATTCTATAAAGGAAATAACTTTGTCAAATGGTAATACACTTCATCAAAAAGATATAACTACTGAATTATTTTTTTACGGCTTATCTAATGCAAGTTATGTTGTAGTTGTTCCCGATAATGTAGTTTATAATTTAAATATTTACCAAACATTTATGTCTATTAACACAAAAGAAGAAACAACGAAGGATTATGAAGAAAAATTGAATAATGAACTTAGATCAGATTTATGCCTAATAGATGAAAATGGTAGAGAAGAGTGTCATTATTATCGTACTACTATAAAAGGAGCAGTTATTGAAACTTCTAATCTTATGACTGTTATAGTTACAGCAGTATGTGTTTATATGTCATTTATATTTGTTGCCATAGTAGGAACAATTCTTGCCATACAATCATTAAGTGATTCTACAAAATATCAATATAGATATATGGTATTAAAAAGACTTGGAGTAAAAAATGAACAATTATACAAAACTATCAGAAAGCAATTATATATTTTATTTGCAATGCCAGCTATTTATCCAATAATCATTAGTTTTATAACAGTTTATTTACTTAATAGAATTTATGCACCATTATTGCCAAGTTCTACTGCCTATTTGAGTTATTTCTTTGTAAGTATTATAATATTTTTATTAATATATTCAATTTATTTTATTGCAACTTATTTTGGCTTTAAAAGAAATATTGATAAGTTAGATTGATAAGTATCTAACTTTTTATGTATAATAAATAAATGTGGTGATTTATGAATATTGTAATTATTGAAGATGATATAGTTATTAGAGAAAAATTATCTTTATTACTTCAAGAAGCCGGTTATCAAACAACTTTAATTACTAATTTTTCAAATATTATTCAAGAATTAAGTGTAACTAATGCTAATTTAATTTTGCTTGATATTAATTTACCATTTATGGATGGTTTTGCAATATGTAAAAAAATAAAAGCAGAATCTAATATCCCCATTATTTTTGTTACAAGTAGAAATACAACTGCAGATGAGATTAAAAGTATTCAAGTTGGTGGGTTTGACTTTATAACCAAACCATATAATAAAATTGTTTTACTTGAAAAGATTAAAAGGGCTTTAAAGTTAAATGATCCGATAAATTTTAAAGAGTTAACAAAGAATGGTTATACCTTAGATTTACATTTAGCACTTTTAAAATGCCAAGGAAAAGAAATAGAACTTACAAGAAATGAATTTCGAATTCTTTATTACTTTTTTATAAATTCTAACCGGATAATTAGTAAAGATGAATTATTAGAAAAACTTTGGAATGATAAATATTATTTAGATGATAACATTTTATTAGTTAATATTAATCGTTTAAGAAAAAAAGCTCGGGAAATTGGGATTGCAAAAATATTAACGAATATTAAAGGAAAGGGTTATAAATTATGAAATTTCTAAATTATTTAGAAAATAAAATTTTTTATATTTTGTTTCAAATAGTAATTATAATGTCATTTTCTTTAATATTAAATATTATAAAGGTTCCAATTTATTATATAGTACTTTTTAGTTCGTTTTTATTATTTTTATTATTTATTTATTTAATAATTGATTTTTCAATTTGCAAAAGTAAGTATTTAAAAATTATAAATTTAGTTGATAGTTTTGAAGAAAAGTATTATATATCAGAGATTATTCCTAAATCTAATAATTTAGAAAATATGGCTTATATTTATGCTTTAAAACAAGCCTCAAAATCAATGAATGATAAAATTAGTAGTTTAGAAAAAGATAATTTAGATTATCAAGAATATATTGAGAGTTTTGTTCATGAAATTAAAACACCAATTTCGGCTTTGTCATTAATATTTGATAATAATAAAGATAAAATATCAAAGAGAGAATTAGATAAAATAGATAGTTATATTGATCAAATATTATATTATGCAAGATGTGATAATCCTGAAAAAGATTATTTTGTTAAAGAAATAAATCTTTCAGATCTAATCCATAGTGTTTTATTAAAATATAGGACTTATTTATTAGATGAAAAAATTATGGTCATAGCTAATAATTTAGAAAAAGTAATTTATACAGATGAAAAGTGGTTACAATTTGTTATTTCCCAAATTATACAAAATGCTATTAAATATATGGATAAAGATAAAAAACAAATTAAAATAGTGGCCAAAGAACAAAAAGATAATATTGTATTAAGTATAAAGGATAATGGTTGTGGTATTAAAGAAAGTGATATAGGAAAAGTTTTTGAAAAGGGTTTTACAGGAAGTGATAGAAGTAAAACTAAATCAACAGGAATTGGTTTATATTTAGCTAAAAAAATATGTGATAAATTAGGTTTAAATATAAGTATTGATTCGGAATATAAAAAAGGAACTACTTTGAGTATTGTATTTCCAAAAACTAATTTTAATAAATTATTTTGATAAAGAAAATTTAGGATAATTACTTGTAAAATAGTTTGAATTATAGTATTATTAAAGAGTAAATTAGAAGGGTAGTTGATAAATATGTTAAATAATTTGCTAGATAAAGTTAACTTTGTGTCAACCACGGGGGGGGTCTAAACCGCCTAAGTTTTTCTGATTTTTCGATTAATAGTAAAAAAATCGACACGTAAAACTAGTATAATAAATACTAGATTTTAGGTGTTTTTTCTTTTACCTTTATTTTGAAAAATACCTAAAAGTGCTTGAATAAACTACGAAAATATATTATATTAATATTATAATAAAGGGACAAGAGGAGTAATATATGGAAAAGAGAAAGAAAGTAATAAGTATAAGTTTAATAGTAAGTTTAATTTTAATAATAACTCTTGGAGTAACCTATGCAGCCTATAATACTTTAATAAGTGGAACAAGAAATCAAGTAGCTATAACTGGTGATATTTATATGAATTATATAGAAACTAACGGGATAAATATCACAAATGCTATTCCTATGTCAAAAACTGATGCTTTGGCAAGTGATGATAATGTCTTTAATTTTCAAATCGTCGGGAAAAACACAAGTGATAAAGATATTTATTATGGAATAAGCCTTGTTAATGGAGATTCCATTGAGGGTAAAACAAGGATTAATCCCGAAGACGTGAATGTCTATCTAACAAGTGAAGATGATGTCTTAATCGATGCTATTCGTTATAAAAGCTTTGATAATACAAGAATTTGGGTCGATAC
>CALVRT010000057.1 GCA_944358735.1 uncultured Bacilli bacterium
GTGGGAGTGTCCAGTATGTCATAGTGAGCATAATCGTGATTTTAATGCAAGTGTTAATATAATGTTTGAAGGCTTAAAAATATATATGAAAGAATTAGAGCAAAGCTAAATAGAAAATAAATTTAGACATTAAATATAAATTAGGGTGGCGACCACCCGATACTGGTCTACGGAGAGTCCTAAGGAATCTGTGAAGTAGAAAGAGCTTCTCGTGAGAGAAGCTAATGTCAAAATTTATTTTGACATTTTTGTTCTACTTGAATATTATTAAATAGAGGTGATAAAATGTATGAATTAATGAAACTTCCTTATGGAATAAATTCCCTAGAGCCCCAAATCGATGGTACAGTGATGGACCCTCATTATAATTTACTTTATAAAACATACTATAATAAATTAATGGAAGAACTTCGAAAAAATAATTATAATTTTCAGTATTCATTAGAGGAACTACCTCAACATATTGAAGAGTTTCCACTAGTAGACCGTGGAGTAATTCTTCACAATCTTGGTGGTGTTTTAAATCATAATTTGTATTGGTTAAGTATGAATCCAAGTCCAAGCGCGCCATCTGGTAAACTTTTAGAAAAAATTAATAGTCAGTTTGGTAGTTTTAATAATTTTGTTCGTGATTATACCGCTAGAGCCCAATTCCTAATTGGTTCAGGTTATACAACTTTAGTTACTAATGCCGAAGGCGAATTAATTATCATTAATATGGCAAACCAGGAAACTCCATATTCTTATAATCTAACGCCACTTTTTACCATTGATTTATGGGAACACGCCTATTATCCGCAGTATTTAAATGATAAAGCTAGTTATATAAATAATTTTTGGCAAAAAGCTAATTTTGATTATGCTAGTAATAAATATAAAGAAATGTTTGGTTAATCCAAATATTTTTTTGTATAGAAAAATAATTTTCTTCCATAATAACATTAGGAGGAAGAATATGGAAAAAAAGAAATACGAAGAAATAGTTGATAAACATACACCGAGTGAAAATATTGTAGTTAATGCTTTAACCGCTTTTACTATTGGAGGAATTATGGGTATTATCGGACAGGCTTTAATTGATTTTTATAGTTATTATTTAACTATCCCAACAAAAGAAGCTACCGTTTGTATGATTGTTACTTTAATTTTTATTAGTTGTTTGCTTACTAGTTTAGGTTTTTTTGATAAAATCGTTAATTTTTGTAAATGCGGTTTAATTGTTCCGATAACTGGTTTTGCTCATGCAACCATGAGTGCGGCTTTAGAATACCGTAAAGAAGGCTTTATCAGTGGTCTTGGGTCAAATATGTTAAAAATATCCGGAGCTGTTATTATTTTTGGGGTTGTTAGTGCGTGGACTTTTAGTTTGATTAGAATGCTATTAGGGGTGATATAATGACACTTAAATATAATAATGTGTATATTAATTGTACATCCACTGTTACTGGGCCTTATGAAGGTAATGGGCCTTTAGGTAATTACTTTGATAAAAGTTTTAGTGATTTATATTTTGGTGAAAAAAATTGGGAAGATGCCGAGAGTAAATTAATTAAAGAAGCTTTAGAAATATTATATGAAAAAACTGGTGCAACAAAATTTGATATTGATTTATTTATCTCCGGAGATTTATCTAATCAATTAGCAGCTTCTAATTATGCTTATGCGGGTGAAGAAGCCCCATTAATTGGAATATATGCGGCCTGTGCGTCTAGTACTTTAGGACTCGCACTTGCGGCTAATAGTTTAGAACGCAAAGAGATAGAGAAAGTTGTTTGTACCGTCTGTTCACATAATAATGCAGCTGAAAAACAATTCCGTTATCCCGTGGAATATGGTGGCCCTAAACCGAAAACGACAACCTTTACGGCAACTGGTGGGGTGGCAGCATTAGTGTCAGGTAAAAAAGAAGGAATTCGGTTAGAAAGTGCGACAATCGGTAAAGTTATTAATTCTAATATTAGTGATGTTTATCATATGGGAGCGGTTATGGCCCCGGCTGCGGCTGATACCATTTATCGTCATTTACAAGATACTGGTAGAAGTGTCAATTATTATGATTTGATTTTAACAGGGGATTTAGGTATTTATGGTAAAGAAATATTAAAAGAATATATGGAAAAAGAATATGGAATTACCTTACAAAATTATGAAGATACGGGAGTTATGCTATTTAACTTACAAAAACAGCCTGTATATGCTGGAGCTAGTGGTCCAGTGTGTGCTCCATTAGTTACTTATGGCTATATATTTAGCGAAATGAAAAAGAAAAAACTTAAAAGAGTTTTGCTCGTAGCGACTGGAGCTTTAATGAATCCATCAAGAGTTAATGAAAAAGAAAGTATTCCGGCCATCGCGCATGCTGTTAGTTTGGAGGTGCTAGCATGATTTATTTAAATGCGTTTATCTTTGCTGGTATAGTTTGTGCGATTGGGCAAATAATATTAGATAAGTTTAAATTAACCCCAGGTCATATAACTGTTATGTTTGTTGTTTTAGGTGCTTTTTTAGATGTATTTAATATCTACGATAAATTTGTTTTATGGGCTGGTGGTGGCGCTTTAGTACCAATTACTAGTTTTGGGCATATGTTGACCCATGGCGCTATTGCTGGCTATGAAGATAATGGATTAATGGGACTTTTAATTGGAACATTTGATTTAACTAGTGCGGGTATATGCGCAGCGATAATTTTTTCTTTCTACTTTTCTTTAATATTTAAACCAAGAGACTAAAAAATTAGCGAAGAATTTTCACTAATTTTTTTTCTTTCTTTTTACTTAATATTTCTTCAGCTTTTTTAATTTTATTTTCATCTTTTGTTCTTTTTATGATTTCAAATATTAAGTCGTTCATTTCCTTTTCTTTATCATGGCAATATTCAGAAACGTCTAATAAATAATTAAGATAAGCAAATTCATCTTCAGTTCCATATTCTAAAAATCCTTGATAAAGATAGTCAATATCATTTAAAAAAAAGGCTAATTCTAGTTCTTTGGGGTTAGTGAATAACAGTTCTAAACACTGACATATTTTAACATTATTTTTATAACTCTTTTTCTCGAAACCAAAAATTCTTTTATTAAACATTTCGGTAAATCCTTCATTTAAACCGTCAAAGAAATGAAAATAAGTATTATGAGTAGAAAAACCTACAAAAGAAAGTTCGTCTGATTTTCTGGTCGAAGCGGCATGAATAAATTCATGTTCTAAAGTTCCTGGTTTAGGATGATTTAAATAAATGGTATTAGATTTTGGCTCGTAACTTCCTAATATTTTGTACAGAACATTGTTTTCTTGACGTTTTTTTTCAAACGATAAATCTTGAATTTTATCGGTTAAAAAGAATAAGCAATATTCCGGCATATAATCATAAAATGTGTTTATTATAGGCCAAAGTTTTTTCTCGGGGCAGTGACTTATAATTTCTTTTTTTGAGTTACTGGCTATTTGTTTTACTTTTTCCTCGCTTAATTTAGTATATATGCTCGCAGTTAAATTAGAAGTTGGTTTATAAGCTTTAATAAAAGTTTTTAAACCTTCATAATAAATTTTATTTTTTTCATTAAATTCATTTTTCTCTAAATCAGCTTGAGTTTTATCGATTTGTGGTTTGATAATGTTTAAATAAGCTGCGATATATATGGAAATCCCACCAAGTAATAGTTCATTAAAAAAAGTTTGCATGTTTATCACCAGTAAAATATTATAATGAAAATTCATAAAAGGTCAACTTTATATGCAAAAGTTATTGAAATACATTTGTTCGTGTGATATAATTTTTATATACACAAAAAATGTTATAAAAATAACGAACTCGTGGTATAATATTAGGCGGCTAGAGGTGATAAAAATGGATGAAATTATTATTAAAGGAGCGCGGGAGAATAATTTAAAAAATATAAGTATTAATTTACCTAAAGATAAACTTATTGTTATGACGGGAGTTAGTGGTAGTGGTAAAAGTTCACTCGCCTTTGATACAATTTATGCTGAAGGTAGAAGACGTTATATTGAAAGTTTAAGTGCTTATGCTCGTCAGTTTTTAGGCGGTAGTGAAAAGCCCGATGTTGATAGTATTGAAGGTTTAAGTCCGGCCATTAGTATCGACCAAAAAACAACGAATAAAAATCCGCGTAGTACAGTGGGAACAGTTACTGAAATATATGATTATTTAAGACTTTTATATGCTAGAATTGGTATCCCTTACTGTCCAAATCATCATATTCCAATATCTTCACAAAGTATTGAAGAAATGACTAATGATGTTTTAAATTTAGAAGAAAGAACCAAAATTAGAATTTTAAGCCCCGTTGTTTCGTTAGAAAAGGGAACGCACAAAGAACTTTTAGAAGATTTAAGAAAAGATGGTTATGTTCGGGTTATTATTGATGATGAAGAATATGATTTAAGCGAAGAAATTAATTTATCGAAAACCAAAAAACATACGATTGAAGTGGTTGTTGATAGATTAGTTATTAAAGAAGGCATTAGAAGCCGGTTATATGGTTCATTAGAAACGGCTGTTAAACTTGGTAAAGGTAAAGTTTTAATTGATATTGTGGGTGGGGAAAAAAGGTTAATGAGTGAAACTTATGCTTGCCCTAAATGTGATTTTTCTTTGCCAGAGCTAGAGCCAAGAATGTTTTCTTTTAATGCACCTTATGGGGCGTGCCCTGATTGTAAAGGCCTAGGTATTAAATATAAAATTGATGAAGATTTAATTGTACCAAATGGAAGCCTTAGCATTAATGAAGGAGCGATTGCCGTTATTAATACTTCTGATGAAAACAATATTACTTATACTAATTTAATGTCTGCTTGTAATCATTATAATATTGATATGAATAAACCATTTAATAAACTTACAAGAAAAGAAAAAGATATTGTTTTTTATGGGACGAACGATATTTTAACTTTTAATTATACTTCTAAAAGTGGTAATACTAGAACTAGTAAAGGAACTTTTGAAGGTATTATTACTAATTTAGAACGAAGATACATGGAAACTAAAAGTACTTGGGTTCGTGAATGGATTGAAAATTATATGACGGAATTAGAGTGTCCAAGCTGTCATGGTTCTAGGCTTAATGAAAGTGTTTTATCGGTTCTAATTGGCGGTAAAAACATTTATGAAGTAACGCAGTTTAGTATTAAAGATTTATATAAATTTTTACAAAATTTAAATCTTTCTAAAGAAGCTAAAGAAATATCAACTTTAATAATTAAAGAAATAAATTCAAGACTTTCATTTTTGATTAATGTTGGTTTAGAGTATTTAACTTTAGCTAGAGAAGCCAAAACGTTATCAGGCGGAGAAGCTCAAAGAATTAGGCTAGCCACGCAAATTGGTTCAAGATTAACTGGAGTATTATATGTTTTGGATGAGCCTTCAATTGGCTTGCACCAAAGAGATAATCAACGGTTAATAAATTCACTTAAAGAAATGCGTGATTTAGGTAATACTTTAATTGTTGTCGAGCACGATACGGATACGATGTTACAAGCTGATTATTTAGTGGATATTGGTCCGAAAGCGGGAGTAAATGGCGGTCATATTGTAGCTAGTGGAACGCCAAAAGAAGTTATGGATAGTCCTAACAGTTTAACCGGACGTTATTTAACTGGAAAGGAAAAAATTGAAGTACCAGTTAAACGTCGTCAAGGTAATAAAAAGTATTTAGAAATAAAAGGTGCGAGTGAAAATAATTTAAAAAATATAAATATTAAATTTCCGCTTGGTAAATTTATTTGTGTAACTGGGGTATCTGGTAGTGGTAAAAGTACCTTGATTAATGAAATACTTTATAAAATTGTAGCCGATAATTTATACCGAACTAAAAATAAGCCGGGAGCTTATAAAAGTGTTAAAGGTTTAGAAAATATTGATAAAGTTGTCGATATATCACAAACGCCAATTGGAAGAACTCCGAGAAGTAATCCAGCAACATATACTGGCGTCTTTGATGATATAAGAGACGTGTTTGCGGAAACTAAAGAAGCTAAAATGCGTGGCTATGATAAAGGACGGTTTTCGTTTAATGTTAAAGGTGGTAGATGTGAAGCTTGTTGGGGTGATGGAGTTAAAAAAATCGAAATGCATTTTTTACCTGATGTTTATGTTCCTTGCGAAGTTTGTGGAGGAACTCGTTATAATACGGAAACTTTACAAATAAAATATAAGGATAAAAATATTTATGATGTTTTAGAAATGACGGTGGAAGAAGCTTTAGAATTTTTTGAAAATCATCCAAAAATTAAGAACAAATTACAAGTATTAATGGATGTTGGCCTTTCTTATATTAAACTCGGTCAAAGTGCGCCAACTTTATCAGGTGGGGAAGCTGCTAGAATAAAACTAGCTAAAGAACTACAGAAAAAACCAACTGGTAAAAGTTTATTTATTTTAGATGAGCCAACTACGGGTTTACATATCGATGATATTAAAAAATTGTTAGTAATTTTAAATAGAATTGTTGATAATGGCGATACGGTTTTAGTAATTGAACACAATTTAGATGTTATTAAGCAAGCTGATTATATTATTGATTTAGGACCTGAAGGCGGGGATAATGGCGGAAATATTGTCTTTACTGGAACACCTGAAGAAATAATAAAATGTGAAAACAGCTACACAGGTAAATTTTTAAAACCTTATTTGTAATAATTTGTAAGTAATTACATATACTATTTATTAGATGTGTTATATTTGACATTTTTGTTATAATGTGATACATTGTTTGTAGTTAGAGATGTTTGCTCAGAAGTAGACTGGGTGAATATCTCTTTTATTTTACCTTGTTTTAACATTATGGTTATATAATTATTACTATTTTTTGAATATACAGATTTAATTCTATTATAATTAATTTCAACTAAATTATATTGACCTCGTTTATTAACCTCTACTGGAACGATAAAATTAGTATTATTTATTTTTACAGGTGTTACTACAATAAAGTTGTTTTCGTTATAATTTCCTTTAGCTGTATATTGATATACAGCAATTGGGTTATCCATTGAATCGATTATATTTAAATATGTTTTTACTCCTAATCCGTGATAATGTTTTCCCTTAATACTAAATCCGAGTTTCCTTGCTTGTTGTTCGCTTAATATATTTTCTCTTACATGACTAACACGTTCTAGCATTGGTAAATCAGGGATTCCATTATTGATAAGGACTTTAATTGTTTTATCTTTTAATTTAACAAATTGAGTATCATTTTTTTCGGCTTCTGTTTTAGTTTGAGTTACAACATCAGCAACTTCCTTTAAAGTATTTTTACTCAATGAAAATTGAGTTTCTGTACTAGTTTTAGCTTTGTTGTTTTGATATATTTTTTCAAAAGTTCGTTTAATCTTTTCCAGTTGTCTAGCTTCTTTTGAACCTACCGTTGCCATTTTATAAAGGTGTTTAATCGCATTAAATATTTTCAGAAAAATATTTTTATGTTTAGAAAGATTTTGGACAAATGTGGTATCACAAAATAAATATTTACCAATGAGTTCACTGGTAAGTTCATTATCTATATTAACATCTTTAACATTTTTATATGTCTCTGTTAATTCGACTTTGAATTTATCAAAATCGCCTTTTGCTTTCGCATATTTAAATACTTCGTTTTGTAATATTTGGTAATCGGTAGTATGTTCAAATAAATGCATTATTTCATGCCCAATGATTATATTTAATAATTTATGAGAATTAATGTTTATTAATATATTGTTTTCAGTTACTAAACCATTAATTATACGATTATTAATAGCTTGATTATTGTTTTTAAGTTCAGCAATAGTCGTAAAATAATAATTAAAATTAGTTTCTTTTGAAAATTTATTTAAAAAGCGGACAAGATTATCAAAATCTTTAAATTTATTTGTTAGTTTATCAATGTTTGTGTTCATAAATTTCCTCCTATTATATATCATAGGAGATTTGTTTAAAAAATCCTGCTTATTTTTGAATATTTTTAACTTTTTTGTACATATTAATTATTAGATGTATCATACTTAAACTTCCCATCAACTTATGATACATCTTCTACATGAGAGGCGCTAAAGCGCTTTGTTCTCTTTTTATTTGAAAAAAAGGAAAGACTCTTGATAATCTTTCCTTATTTTGATAGCATATTTACTTTTTCTGGTAAGTGTTCTTCTTTATTATTTATAAATAATTTATCAGGTCCAATTCCTAAAGCTTTAGAAATTTTTTCAATCATTTCAATAGAGGGGTTATGTTGACCGAGTTCCAGGCGGCTAATGTATTTAGGACTACTATTAATTAAAGTGGCTAATTTTTCTTGGGTGTAATGGTTTTTAAAACGATAATATTTAATATTTTTTCCCAAAATTTGTTTTAGATTCATCGTATCACCTAAATACATAATACGATTTTTACCTAAAAATAACCACAACCTAATAGGTTGATAAAAGACAAAAGGTGTGTTACAATAAAATTGTGATATGATAAGGATAGGGTTGGTGTTAAAATGTTAAATGTTGGAAATTAAATTTATATTTATATTATAATTTAAGGAAAATAGGCAATAATATCAAGTATAAAATGACATTTTTTTAAAATATTTAATGATATTATTACTATAATAGACGGGAAGGAAGATTTAAATGAATAAGAGGAGAAAAAATAATATAATAATTGCTACACTAGTAGGAGTAATATGTTTAATGGGGATAGGATATGCGGCTTTTTCAAGTCAACTAAATATTACAGGAACAAGTAATATAACTAGTAACTGGGATGTTAGAATAACTAATATTGAAAGTGAACTTAATGGAGCAACAGATGTTAGTGAACCAACTTATGATAATACAAATGGATTATATGCATCATTTCATACAGGATTATCAAAACCTGGAGATTATGCTTTATATACTGTAACCATTGAAAATAGAGGAGATATCGATGCCCGGATTGAAAAAATAAATTCATATTATGAAGAAAATGAATATGTAACTTTTACCTTATCAGGACTTTCTAAAGGAGATGTTATTGAAGGACGTCAAAGTAAAGAATTACAAGTAAGAGTAGAATTTAATAACAATGTAACCAGTATTGATGGTGATATAGATATTAATTTTGATATTAGCATTGATGTGGCTCAAGATAGTGATAATCCACTACCAGCCGATGAGTATTATGTAACCTATGATTATACGACTAATGGTGGAGAAAGTAGTAATGCCGTAAATGATTATGTAGCTGAAAATACAGATGTAAATTTAAGTTATACAGCAAGTAAAACTGGCTATGAATTTATGGGCTGGAATACCGATAAAGATGCGGTGGCCGGTTTAGAAAGTTATACAATGCCTACAAATAATACAACACTTTATGCGATATTTAGGGAAATAGATACAACCCCACCAGTTATCGAAAATGTAAGTACTACAAGTACGACTAATAGTATAACAGTAGTAACAACAGCTACAGAAGAAGATGGAGAAATAACAAAATATGAATATAAGATAGATAATAATGAATATGTAGAAGGAAATAATACATACACTTTTACAGGATTAACTCAAAATACAAGTCATACAATAAAAGTAAGAGTAACCAATAGAGACAACTTACAAGTAGAAAGTGAAGAAAAACAAGTAAGTACCAGTGTATTAGATAAACCAACGTTTAGTGAAGTAGAAACAGATAATGGAAAAACAGTAACTATAACATATCCCGAAGGTGAAGACTTAACCTATGAATATCAAAAGGATAGTGGAGAGTGGCAAATAGCAACCCAAAATCAGCAAGTAGAATTTACAGAAAGTGGTACATTAGTAGCGAACGTAACAGATGGAACGAATACCGAGACTGCAACATATGCAGTAGAAATAGCTAGTGCGGGAAGTGATTTAGTAGGCCAAGCCGGAGTTGTAATCAGTGGCGATGGGTTATATAAAGATGCATATGAAGAAAATGTGTACACCTATAGAGGAGCAAATCCCAATAACTATGTTACATTTAATGGAGAAAGCTGGCGGATAATAAGTGCGAATACTAGTGATAATACTATCAAAATAATGAGAAACGCCGTGCTATCAGATAGACAGTTTGATACAACAAGTGGAAGGTATCAAGGAAGTAGTGGATATTGCGATGATCATCAATATGGTTGTAATATCTGGGGAAGTAGTAGTACACTTTATGATGTAAATATGAGCCCAATCACGACACTGGCAAGGGAAGTAAATGGAACGAAATATGCATTACCAACTCAGGAGGCAGATTTAAATACATATTTAAATAGTACGTATTACAATGGATTAAATGCGACTGCTAGAAGTATGATAAAGAGTGATGCGGTGTATAAAATCGGAGTGTTATATTATAGTAATTCAAACATGACGACGGATATGAACCAATTAAACGCAGCGAAATGGAAAGGAAAGGTCGGATTAATAGACCCAAGTGAATATGTGAGAGCGAGTACAAATAGTAGTTGTACAAATATAACAGCATATTATATTGGTTGTTATAATAATAGTAATCATAACTGGATGTATTTGAATGATGTATGGTGGACCATGTCGCCGTTTTCTAGCAGCTACTCGCACTTGGTGTGGCGCGTGGACAGTTCGGGCACCCTCGGCTACAACTTTGCGAGCTACACGTTCGGCGTCCGACCAGTAGTAACATTATCTCCAAAAGTCAAAATCACAGGTGGAGACGGAAGTCAAACCTCACCTTATCAATTAAGTCTATAATGATGAATTGGTTACAGAGTAAATTCTGTAATCTTTTTGTATAAAAAAATAAAAAACATCCATAATATAGATGAGAGGATGGTAATATGGAATTATTAGAAGAAATTTATAAAAATGCCAGTATGGGTATTAGTAGTGTAACTGATTTAATTAATGATATTAAAGAAAAGGATAATAAAATTAAACCAGAACTGGAATATATATTAAAAGAATATCAAAAATTTGAAAAAGAAAGTGAAAAATTATTAAAGAAAAAGAAAGGAGAACCTAAAGAAACTGGTGTAATAGCTAAAACAATGGTTAAAATGAATATAAAAAAAGAGGTTATAGCTGATAATAGTGATGCGGCTTTAGCTGATATGCTAGTACAAGGTATTACTTTAGGTAATTTAGAACTTGAAAAGAAAGTGAAAAATAGTGACTGTAAAGAAGCTATTAAATTAGCTAATGAATTTATTAAATTTGGTGAAGACGAGATAGATAAATTAAAAAAATATTTATAAACTCGTTTTTTTTCTTGGTAAAATTTGCTATACTAATGATAGGTGGTTAAATGAGAGTAGCAAAGTGGATGTTATTTTTACTATTTAGTCTTTTAATAAGTTTTAAAGTTTATGCTTTAGAAATAGATTTAGAAAGTGAAAATGCAGTTTTATATCATAATGATAAATTAATGTATAGTCAAAATGAAAATCAAAAAGTACAAATTGCTTCTTTAACAAAAATAATGACGGCAATAGTTGCTTTAGATAATATTAATAATTTAGATGAAAGAATTACTTTAACTAATAGTGATTTTGAAAGTTTAGCTGAAGAAAATTTAGTAACAGCTGGCTTTAAAGCTGGTGATACTGCGACTTATAAAGACCTAATAGCTGGCTTGTTATTGCCGTCAGGTGCGGAATGTGCGAAAGCTTTAGAAAGGTTAACAACTGAAGGCTTTATTGATAAAATGAATGCTAAAGCTGAAGAACTTGGGATGGAAAATACCCATTTTACAAATACTATTGGGCTCGATGATCAGGAAAATTATTCGACGGTTAGTGACGTCTATAAAATGTTTAGTTATGCATTAAAAAATGATACTTTTAAAGAATTAATAACTTCAGAAAGCTATACAACGACTAATGGAAAAACCTTTTATAGTACTGTTGCTAACACTAATAATCAGTATATATTAGGTGGTAAAACAGGAACGACTGATGGGGCAGGCCTTTGTCTAGCTTCACTTGCTAATATTGATGGTGAGGAGTTTATATTAGTAACCACGGGAGCGCCTTATGATGGTGATAGGCGTTATAATATAGAAGATGCCAGTTATGTATATAACTATTTAGCAGATAATTACAGTACGCAAAAAATTGTTAGTAGGGGCGATGTTATTTTAACCTTAAATACTAGATATGCGCAGCAAGATAAAATTGAGTTTTTAGCTAGTGAAGATATTAGTTATTTCTTACCTAATGCTTATAATAAAGATGATATTGTTTATAATTATGAAGGAACTGAAGTCTTAACATCCGGAATAAAACAAGGTACTAAATTAGGAACTTTATCAATCTATTATCAAAACGAATTAATAAAAGAGGTTGACATCACCTTAAATGAAAAAGTTCGGTTAGATATTTTTAAATATATACAAGGTCATATAATGGAAATTATAGTTATAGTGTTAGCTATTATTTTAATTATTTTATTAATTAAAACATTTAAGAAAAATATAATGAACAGAAAGAGGAAGCAACAATGGCAGGTAAAGATATAGAAATGTTAAAAAGCTTTTTTAAAGTAATGAAAGGTAATCCTTTAGAAACTAAATTAGTAATTCCTAATATGTACGCTAAAAGTGTCTATGATATTAATTATAAATTACTTAAGAAAAAGAAATATAAAAATTTAATTTTCGATTTAGATAATACTTTACTACCGGTAGGGGATATTAAGGTTACGGAAGAATTAAGTGATTTCTTTAAAAAATTAGGTGACGACTTTAATATATGTGTTGTTTCTAATAATAGTAAAGAAAGAGTTATTCCGGTGGCGAACGCTTTAGAAACGGGTTATATGTATAAAGCTGGTAAACCAAAAAAAGAAGCCTTTGATAAAGCTTTAATCTTATTAGATTCCAAGAAAGAAAACACGGTAATGGTTGGCGACCAAATGCTTTCGGATATCAAGGGGGCAAATGTTTATGGCCTTTTTACAATTATGGTTGACCCAGTTAGTAATAAACATGATTTTAAAACTAGAACAAGTAGGGTACTGCAAAAAATAATTATGCATAAATTTGCTAAAAAAGGAATTTTTAAAGAAAAAGAATATTATGATGGGAAGTGAAAATAATGACAATACATAATGAAGCTAAAAAAGAGGAAATTGCTCCTTTGGTAATAATGCCAGGCGACCCGAAACGAGCGACTTTTATTGCAGAAAATTTTTTAACCGAAGCTAAACTAGTTAATGATGTTAGAGGTATGAAAGCTTATACTGGTTATTATAAAGGTACAAGAATAACAGTTATGGCTTCAGGTATGGGAATGAGTAGTATTGGTATTTATGCTTATGAACTTTATAAATTTTATGATGTCGAAACAATTATCCGGGTTGGGTCTTGTGGTGTTTATCAAAAGGAACTTAACTTATTTGATTTAGTTTTAACCGATAAGTCTTATAATGAAGGGTCATTTGCTTATACTTTTGCCAGTAAAAACGACCATATAGTAGAAGCAGATACTACATTAAATAATAAAATTGTGAAAAAAGCCGAGGAAATGAATTTATCGTTAAAAATAGGGAATACTTTATGTGTAGAAGTATTTGAACCTTATATGATTGATATTCAAAGCTTTAAGAATAGACTACCAGAAGATTTAAATATTATCAATGGCGAAATGGAAAGTTTTGCTTTGCTTTATATAGCAAAAATGCTTGGTAAAAAAGCGACTTGTTTAACGACAGTATCTGATAACCCATATAGAAATTTGTCGGCGACAAGGGAAGAGAGAGAAGTTGGATTTAAACAGATGATTACTTTAGCACTAGACGCGCTTATAGGAGGATAATTATGGACTATATTAAAAAGGCAAGAAAAAATTATAATATTTATTTTGTACATACTGATAATTTTAAAACTATTAATGTATCTTTTATCTTTCAGCGTCCTATTACTAGGTTAGATAAACTTTATCAAACATTACTTCGAAAAATGCTTTATTTAAAAACCGCTAAATATGGTAGTTTAGAAGAATTAACGAGAGCCGCGGCTAATATTTATAATCCGGTTACTGTTTTTAGTACGAAAACTAGTAGTCAGTACCGGACTTTTACTTTGCAAGCAGAATTTGCTAATGAAAAGTATACTGAAAAAGGAATGAATAAAAAGAATTTAGAATTTATTATGGATTATTTTTGGCATCCTGCAGTAACTAATAATAGTTTTGACGAAAAATTATTTGCGATTTGTCAAAAGAATTATATTGAAGAACTTAAAAGTTTAAAAAATTATCCTGATACTTATAGTTTAGATGAATGTTGGCGGTTATTAGATTTATATGATTTTGAAATGCCTTCTAGCGAAGAACTTATTGAAGAACTAAAAAAAATCACGCCGCAAATGCTTTATGATTATTATAAATCGATGTTTACAGAGGATAGTTTAGATATTTTTGTTTTTGGAAATACTAGTGATGATATTACTGATATTATTGATAATTATATTTATGGTGATTTCGCGCCGTCAATAATAACTTCACCCAAAAGATTTGCCGAAGTTAGAGCCGTTAAAGAAAAAAGAGAAAAATCTGATAATCCCCAAAGTAAACTGCATGTTTGTTATAAAGTGTTAAATCCGACTTCATATGAAGAAAAATACATTAGTTTAATCTTTTCTATGGTTTTAGGTGGCGGAACTGAAAGTTATCTTCACCAAGAAGCAAGAGAAAAACAGTCACTTTGTTATTATATTTATGCAACTAGTTATAACTTATTTAATGTAATATTAATTTCATCTGGTATTGATAAACGTCATACTGATAAAGTTTTGACAATTATTAAGGAAGAAGTGAAAAAAATTCAAAATGGTATTTTGGATGAAAAACGAGTTAAAGAAGTTATAAAAACATATGAAAATGTTTTATTAGAATCTCGTGACTCACAAGAATCATTGGTTAATAGTTTAGTAAGTGAAGTTATGAGAAATGCTGATGATATGGAAACAAAATTTCAAGTTATAAAAAATATAACTTGTCAGGACATTATTGATTTTGCTAAAAAAATTAAACTTGATACAATATATTTATTAGAAGGAAGATAATATGGAAAAAAAGAAATTTGCAGGTTTAGATTTAGAAATATATGAACATACTTTAGATAATGGTTTAAAAATTTATGTTTGTCCAATGGATAGATATAAAATAGATGCCCGCATAACAGTTAATGTTGGTGGGGAACTTGAAAAATTTAAAAATGGTGAAGAAGTAACTGTACCATTTGGTATCGCTCATTTTCTTGAACATAAAATGTTTTCAAAAGCTGATGGTACTGACATATCAAGCATTTATGAAAAAAATGGAGCTTTTGGCAATGCCTATACTGATGATTATTCAACTGTTTATCATTTTAATAGTCCCGTAAATTTTTGGGATAATTTAACTGCTTTATTTAGATGCGTTAATGAACCTTATTTTACGGATGAAAATGTGGAGAAAGAAATTGGTATTATTGAGCAAGAGTTAATGGCTTTATTATCTGACCCAGATGCTCTAGCATATTTTAAAGCTAAATATAATTCATATCATAATTCGGTATATAAATATCCTGTAATTGGAACTGAAGATAGTATAAAAGCTATTACTAAAGAAGCCTTGTATATGGTTTATAATAGTTTCTATGTGCCAAGCAACATGCATTTAGTGGTAACTGGTAAAGTTAATCCCGAAGAAGTTATTAAATTTGCTGAAGAATATTATAAAGATAAAAAGTTTAATAAGGTGGGTAAGAAGGTAATACCAGATGAACCTTCAGCTGTTTGTGTTAAAGAAGAAGTAATTCATAAAAACATTAATAATAAAATATGCTTTGTTAATTATAAAGTTGATATTTCTAAATTTTCATTGTCTAATTTTGAGCTTCAACGTTATTTGAATATCTTACTTTTAAGTAAATTTTCAAGTTTATCGGGTTTTAATGACGTTGTTTTGAAAAATGAAAATATTTTATCACCAATAGACTGGCGATTAGATGTTAAGGGTAAATTTGCTAATTTTAATTTCACGGCAGAAGTGATTGACGAAAAGGTAGCCATTAATTTACTTGAAAAACAGTTTAATAATTTAAAGATTGATGATGAGATTCTTGATTTAATTAAGAAAAATTGGATAAATGGTTATATTTTGACGACAGATAAAGTTATTCCAACTAGTACTTTGATTAATGAAATGCTTATTAAGTATAATGAAATTATTTACGAGGCCATTCCTATAATAAAATCGTTAAATAAAGAAAAAGCAAATGAAATCTTTAGCAAACTTGACTTTTCCGAGCGAGCAGTAGCCATTGTTCAGAAATAAAGGTAATAATTTACAATAATTATTGCTTTTTTTCTTAAAATATGATAAATTATTAAGAGTTAGGAGGCTTATTATGGAAATAGTATTAATCATCTTATCGATTTTAATTATAGCTATCGTTATTTTACAAAGCGGAAAAGCAGCTAGCGCTAGTAGTAGTATTATGGGTGGCAATGATGATTTATTTGCAAATCGTAAAGAACGTGGTGGTGAGCTTTTTATTACGAGACTTACCGCTGTACTTGGAGCTTTATTTTTTGTAATTTGTATTGCCATGGAGTTTATAAATTATTAGAATTGACTTATTAGCCAATTTTTTTATTTTCTAATTAAAAAAATGTTGTAAAAAGAAACAGGGTATGCTATAATGAATAATAGAATGGAGGGGCATGTTATGAAAGATAATAAATTACAAGTAGTTGGTGAACAAGGCGAAATAACTAATGCCGATGTTTTACTACATTACAAAAATAATGCCAATAATAAAGAATACGTTTTATATACATTTCATGAATTGGACGAACAGTCAATGGAAACAATTCACGCTTCAGCGCTTGTTTTAGATGGTGATAATTATAAGTTAGAAAAAATTCCTGATAATGAATGGACTGAAGTAAAGGATGTTATGCGGGAAATAATAAGGAATGAAGAGGGTCGATAATTATGAGTATGAAAGCACTACATACAGGTGATAATCCTGTAAAAGTTACAGGTTCTATGATGCAAAATTTAGTTAAATTTAATGCTCGTGAAGATAAAATTGCGCAGTTAGATGCACAAATATCTGAATTTGAGAATAATTTAAAAGATTTAGAAACACAGAAAAGTGAATTATTACCGCAAACGACAAACGAAGACCGTAAAACAGCAAAAGAAGCTACTAAAGATATAAAAGGTATCGATAAAGAAATGAGTAATATTGAACATCAAAAATCAAAAGCTGATAGTGAAAGAGAAAAATTAATTAATGAAAGAACTAGTGTTTTAGGTGGTTTGAATGTTAGTCTTGTGGCTAATGAGGATAAAGAAAATGATGCCAATGCTTTAAGCGCTGAACTTAATGACGTTTCATTTGATGTCAATCAAATGCCTGTTATGCCAGAAGCTACAGAGCCAGCATCTGAAGTAACTCCAGTTATGCCAGAAGCTACAGAGCCAGCATCTGAAGTAACTCCAGTTATGCCAGAAGCTACAGAACCAGCACCTGAAGCAATGCCAGTTATGCCAGAAGCTACAGAACCAGCACCTGAAGCAATGCCAGTTATGCCGGAAGCTACAGAGCCAGCACCTGAAGCAATGCCAGTTATGCCAGAAACTGAAGAATCTGCTCCAGAAGTAACGGTAGCGCCAAAGACTGAAGAAAATAAACCTTGGGATGCCATTCCGGAAATTCCAATTGTTCCTATTTATGATTTTGATGAGAAAACAGAACCTAAAAAAGAAAGTATTACTCCTGATACAATAAAAGCTATTGATGATATTATCAACAATGCAAATAAGAAAAAAGAAGAAGTTGATATTGAACCAATGCCAGTAGCTAAAGAAGTTAAAAAACAGGAAGAACCAAAAGCAGAGGTAAAAGCTGAAGAACCTAAAAAGGAATCAGCTAAAGAAGACATAGATGATGAAATGCCAGAAATAAAAGATATAACTTTAAAAGATTATATCAAATTTCCAAATTACCAAGCTTGGTTATTTACTTTTGCTGAAGATGTATATAAAAAGGAAAGTTTTACAACTAAAGATATATTGGCACTTGAAAAGAAGGAAGGCTTTGTTTCAGAACGTCGGTTTAACACTGGACGGGCTAAACAAGCAATTGCTTTAACAAATGAAAATAATAAATTAATTGATAAAACAAGAGAAGCGATAGTAGCACGTAATGCTTCACAAATTTTAGCTAAAAACTTAACTGATGAATTAAATGATACAAAAATGAAATTAGATGATTTAACCGATAAGTATGAAAATCAATCTAATAAATTAGCTGATACCGAAAAAGAATTGGCTGATACAAAAGATGTTTTAGCGCAAACTAAAGAAGAACTTGAAAAAACACAAAAAGAACTTACAACGTTCCAGAATACCTTTAATAAAATGCGTGGTATTATTGAAAATAATGCATCAGGTGAAGGTGCTGCTAAAAAGAAAACTAATAATTAATCTTAACCAAATTTTGGTTAAGATTTTTTTCTAGTATTTTTCTTGCTTTTTAACGTATAGTATAGTAAAATGAAAGCAGAGGAGGTAGTAGATGGAACAGTGGTTTGTTTGGTTAGCTTTAATCATTATTTTAGTTTTTATCGAGTGTACAACAGTTAATTTGACGACAATTTGGTTTGTTGCTAGTGGAATAATTGCCTTAATTATTTCATTCTTTACAGATAATTACTTAATTCAGTTTGCTGTGTTTGTGATTTTAGGAATTATTCTTTTAATTACAACAAGACCAATATTGTTAAAATTACTAAAAACTAAAAAAGAGCGTACAAATCTTGACCGAGTTATCGGAATGGAGGCGGTTGTTACTGAACCTATCAGTAAGAATAACCCTGGTGAAGTTAGAGTCGATGGAAAACGATGGACAGCTTTCGCGGATACCAGTATTAAAGAAGGCGAAGTTGTTAAGGTTTTAGAGATATCTGGGGTTAAGTTAAAAGTAGAGAAGGAAGGTAAAAATTAATGGGATTTTTGTTGATTATTTTAATTTTAGTGGTAGTTATCATTATACCTAATATCAAGGTAGTACCACAGTCTAAATGTTATGTTATTGAAAGATTAGGGTCATATTATACAACATGGCATAATGGTTTACATGTGAAAATACCATTTATTGATAGAATATCAAGTAGTGTAAGTTTAAAAGAGACAGTTAAGGATTTTGCACCTCAACCAGTTATTACTAAAGATAATGTTACGATGCAAATTGATACGGTTGTGTATTTTCAAATAACTGACCCTAAATTATATACGTATGGTGTTGATAGCCCAATTAGAGCAATTGAAAATTTAACTGCTACAACTTTACGTAATATTATTGGAGAACTAGAACTCGACCAAACATTAACTTCAAGAGATACAATTAACGCCAAAATGCGGGCGATTTTAGATGAAGCAACAGACCCTTGGGGAATTAAAGTTAATAGGGTTGAAGTTAAAAATATATTACCACCACAAGATATTCAAGAAGCGATGGAAAAACAAATGCGAGCTGAACGAGAAAGACGTGAAGCTATTCTTAAAGCCGAAGGTGAGAAAAAGGCTAGTATTTTAATTGCTGAAGGAGAAAAACAAAGCGCGATTTTAAGAGCGGAAGCTGATAAAGAATCACAAATTAAAATAGCTGAAGGTGAAGCTGAAGCAATGCTTCGAATTAATGAAGCTGAAGCAGCAAGTATTCAAATGATTAAAAATGCTGAAGCCGACCAAGCATTCTTAACTTTAAGAAGTTTTGATGCTTTAGCTAAAGTGGCTAATGGTAATGCTACTAAAATAATCGTGCCATCTGATTTACAAAATTTGGCAACTTTAGGCACAACTTTACAAGAAATGTTTAAACAAGACAAAAAATAAAAATTTTGTCTTTTTCTTTACAAGTTCTTGACATATATAGCTGTCTGGAAGTATAATTATATTAATAGAAAATAATGTGGGTGATGGTTATGAATCAAAAATATAAAATGGCATTAAATGAAATCGCAATACTTGGTATCAATAATTTTACTAACGAACATGTTAGTTGGATAATGAAACATCTCCAAAATGAAACTAAAAATAATAATAGTAATCTTAATCTTTTACATACAGACGGTCGGCATGTTATTGTTGAGTCACCAATTAATCATAGCAAAATTGAGGTTGAAATCCCACCACAAAGTAAAATTCAGGAATTTAAACGGGCATGGCTAGAAGTTTATAATGCTTGTTTACTTACTTTATATGTTGACTTTAAAGAGCTTTTTAATAAACATGCTTTTAGTAAAGAGTATAATATGATAACTTGTCATACTAATAACAAAGTGTTTTATTTACCGCAAGATACAACAAGTGTTGGTTATATTACTAGTTTAGAAGGAATTGTTGCTAATTCAGTAGTGAGACAATCTAATATTAATTTAAATGTCGAGCGGGCAGCGGCAAGGGCACAAAATATCAAGTCTGATGTTAAAGTGTCAGTGGTAAAGACTCCAATTAAATTTGATAAAACAGAAGTTACAGTTGGAATGACTGAAGACTTTGCTAAAAGGTTTAGAGTTCAGAAAACAGAACCGGTAAAAGCACCTGAAGTTCCTATTCCAGCTAGAACAAACAATATTCCTGAAGTTAAAATTACTAACCAGGTCAATAATCAAGAGTTTGAACTTGAAAGTCAAAAAAACGAACCTTCAGTTTTTGAAAACACTGAACTTTATGGTGAACTAAAAGGTTTAAAAATTCCAGACCATGATAAATTAGAAAAAGATGACATTGAAAAATTAATTGAGGAAAATTCGCCTTTGGTTTTAGTTACTTGTGCGGATTTATCTAAAGAACGTAATCTTTTCTGTTATAATGCTGAAAAATGTTTAGAAGCAGGTTTAACGATTGGTGCTTATATAAATGGTAAAGCTAAAGATAGTGATAGCGCTTTAAAAGATAGTAAAAAAATATTAGAATTACTACGTGATTATCAAATAAAAGGTCCAGTTATTTATGAAATAAATAATGATTATATGCATAGTCATGATAGTGAAGAAGATATTGATAATATTATTAATGCTTATAATGGAGTGGCTAGTATTTTAACAGAGCAAGGTTATCCGGTATTAGTTGCCGTTGAAAATGATAATGCTATTTTATTAGAGCGCCATATAAAAAGGAAAAACATTCCAGTTGTTTTCCCGATGGTTTACCGAATCGTTCCTCATGAGTTAAAAGAAATTCCTAAAAATGTCTCAACAATTTTAATGGACCCACAATATGATAATGATATTATTAGAATTATCAATCCGGATTTTAAAATAGAAAAACAAGAAGTTAAGCAAGCAGCCTAGCTTCTTTTTTTGATGTCTTTAACACTAGGACCTTTGAGAAGCTCACCGTCTAAAGAATATCTGGACCCATGACAAGGGCATTCCCAAATTAGATTATTTTTATCAAAAGTAAGGGGACAGCCTAAATGGGGACATTTATTTAAAACCATATGAGGCTGATTATAATTGTCAGTATAAAGGCCATATTTAATACCATTTTTCTTAACTAAAGTAAAATTATTATTTTTAGCAGTTAAAAAATATTTAGCCGTTAAATAACCATCAGTAAAAAAACTTTTAATTTTTTCTAATGATAAACTACGATTGGGATTAAATAATTTGATATATTCATTTTCCTTATTGGTTAGTAAATCACTAATTATTTTTCCAGCTAAAGTACTATTTATCATACCCCATTTGTTAAACCCGGTTATAATAAATAAATTATCTTTAAGTTTTCCTATTTGGGGAAGAAAGTCATTGGTTTTAATGTCTGTTGTATTCCACATATATTCAGGTTTAATTTTAAAATAATTTTTAAATATTTTTTTTAGTTTCATTTGTTTGTTAAGATTATAAGTTGTTTTATGACTTAAACCACCGTAAATAATATTATCCTTGTAAAATCTAATTGATTTATTTTCATCATCAATACTTAATGCTTCGATTTTTAAATTAGGATGGGGCGCACTTAAGGCGTATGATTTATAAGTGCATAATTTAAAAGGTAATAAACCAGGAACTATAAAGAAAGGATACTGGGTTGCACATATTAAATATTTTGTTTTTATCGTATTTCCTTCAGTTCTTACCGCATATAAATCATCTACTTTTTCAAATGATAAAACTCTAGTGTTTTCATAAATATCAGCTTCACATTCTTTAGCTATTTTATATAAATATTTAAGAGGGTGAAATACATAAGCTTTGGTTTTAATAGAATATTTTTGAGGTAAATCAAGAGGCAGATTTTCTTCGGTAACTGTTATATTATTTTTAATTAAAAAATTTTTAATATTTATTAAATCCTTAATTTTAGTTTCATCATTAGTAAAAGTATAACTATCTACTTCTTCAAGTTCTTTAAAATTTTCTTTGATTAAATTAAGTCCATCGAGTTGTGATTTTAAATACATTTGAGCTTTTTTAATTCCAAAATTATTAATTAGATTATTATAAGTATTTCCTTGAACATAGTTTAATTTGCCAGTTGTTAGCCCACTGGCTCCACTACCAATATCATTCATCTCGACAAGTGTAACTTTTAAATTACTATTATTTAAGTAATAAGCAGTCATAATCCCACTTAAACCACCACCGATAATTAACACATCTGTTTCCAAGTTTTTGTTTAAACTAGAAAAAGTTGGTTTATCAATATTTTGCCAAATACTTTTCATAATATCACCATTATTATTATGGTAGTTTTTTAGGAAATTATATTACATATATTAAATTTTTTAAAATAATGTTATAATAGATTAAAGGAGAATGATAAATGCTTAAACTAGAACATATAAAAAAAAGTTATACTGTTGGTAGCAATAAGCAGGTTGTTTTAAAAAAAGTTTCTTTATCGTTTCGTCAAAATGAATTTGTTGCGATTTTAGGCCCATCTGGTAGTGGCAAAACAACGTTGTTAAATATTATTGGTGGTCTTGATAACTATGATAGTGGTGACTTAATTATTAATGGTAAATCAACTAAAAAATTTAAAGCACCTGATTGGGATGCTTATCGCAATAATACAGTTGGATTTATTTTTCAAAGCTATAATTTGATTAGCCATATTAGTGTTTTGGAAAATGTTGAAATGGGTATGACTTTAAGTGGTGTAGGACCTAAACAAAGGAAGAAAAAAGCGTTAGAACTTCTTAAAAAAGTTGGGCTTGTTGAACATGCTCATAAAAAGCCTAACCAACTTTCTGGTGGGCAGATGCAAAGAGTAGCAATTGCTAGAGCTCTAGCTAATGACCCTGATATTATTTTAGCTGATGAGCCAACTGGGGCGCTAGATACCAAAACTAGTAAACAAATAATGGAATTAATTAAAGAAATAGCTAAAGAAAAATTAGTTATTATGGTAACCCATAATCCAACTTTAGCCAGCAATTATGCGACTAGAATTGTTGAAATGCAAGACGGAAATATTTTAAGTGACTCTAATCCTTTAGAAAACTCGCAAGAAAATGAAAATTTTATGATTAAAAAGACAGCTATGAGTTTTTTGACCGCTTTAAAACTTTCATTTAATAATATAAAAACCAAAAAGGGAAGAACCGCTTTAACTGCTTTTGCTTCTTCAATCGGAATTATTGGAATTGCTTTAATTTTATCGCTTTCTAATGGTTTTAATATCGAAGTAGAAAACTTTGAAAGAGATTCCTTGTCTTCATCGCCAATTATGATAACTGAAGAGGCAATGCAGGTAGATGAAGAAATGGTTAGTAAAATGCAAAACAAACAGGAAAGTTTAGAAAAATATTCAGATAAAGATAAAATTTATAAACAAGAAAATGTAATGAATAGTATGCTTCATACTAACAATATTACAGAAGATTATGTTGAATATATTAAAAATATTAATAAAAATGATATTTCCGGTTATGCTTTACAAACCGCAACGTCATTTAACATCATTAATCATACTGATAATGATTATGAAATGGTGACGACAACAAATTACCAATTAGCGCCGTGGACTCTTTTACCGACAAAAGTTGGTGAAGAAGGAATGGTCGAAAGCACTTATGATGTTTTAGCTGGTGAAGTAAACGATGAAGAACCAGGTCTTGTTTTAATTGTTGATAGCCGCAACCGAGTGTCAGAAACGACTTTAAAGCAGTTAGGGTTGGACGGTGAAGAATTTAGCTTTGATGATATTTTAAATAAAGAGCTAAAAATTGTTTTAAATGATGATTATTATAAAAAAGTTGGCGATAATTTTATACCTAGTAACGATTTAAAAAGTTTATATAATAATGAAAATAGTATAACATTGAAAGTGACAGCGATACTTCGAGGTAAAGAAGATAAAGAAATAATTACGGGAACTAGCGGTCTTGCTTATACTAATGCCCTTACTGATTTAGTTGTTCAGAAAAATAAGGATTCTGAAATTGTTAAAGCTCAGGAAGAGGCCGATTACAATGTTTTAACTAACGAACCGTTTGATGAAGAAAATACAAAAGATGATATGCTGGCATATTTAGGAGCTGAAAGTATGCCGATAGCTATTTATATTTATCCTAAAGACTTTGAATCTAAAGACAATGTTACTGCTTATTTAGATAAATATAATGATAACAAAGATGAAGAAGATATGATTGAATATACTGATATGGCCGAAATGATTTCTTCTTTATCTGGCAGTATTATGGATGCGATAACTATCGTTTTAATTGCTTTTTCATCAATATCTTTAGTTGTATCATGTATTATGATTGGAATTATTACTTATATTAGTGTTTTAGAACGAACTAAAGAAATTGGTATTTTAAGAGCTTTAGGAGCGCGCAAAAAAGATATTCGGAGAGTCTTTAATGCTGAAACATTTATTATCGGTTTGTTTTCTGGATTACTTGGAATAGTGATTGCCTATTTATTAACATGCCCAGCTAATATGATTATTGAAAATTTATCAGGCCTCGCAGATGTTGCCAAATTAAATCCCTTGCATGCTTTATTATTAATTGCTGTAAGTATGATTTTAACAATTATTGGGGGCGCAATCCCAGCGAATATGGCGTCTAAAAAAGACCCAGTTGAAGCTTTAAGAACGGAATAAGGTGGTAAGAAAATGTATGAAATTGTGAACTTGTTAATCAAAAAAGGAAAAACGATTAGTACAATGGAATCTTGTACTGGGGGAGCTTTAGTTAACGAAATAACTAATATTCCGGGTTCTAGTGAAGTTATAAAATTTAGTGCTGTTACTTATAGTAATGAGTTTAAAATAAAAATGGGTGTTCCTAAAGAAATAATTGAGAAATATACGGTTTATAGTATGAAAACCGCTAAAGCAATGGCTAAAACCATTAGTAAATTTACGGAAAGTGATTATGGAGTTGGAATAACTGGAAAATTAAATAGGGTAGACCCTTATAATAAAATGGGTAATGATAACGAAGTGTTTGTTAGTATTTACGACAAAGAAACAAATAAATATTATGAATTAGATATTATGGTAAATGGTAATAACCGGCAAGAAAATAAAAATGAAGTTATCGATAAAATTACCGAAATGTTATTAAGTATATTAAAAAACTCTTAAATTGAAATGTGCCTCTTTGAGGGAACATTAAAACCTAGGAGTTTTTTTTGTCCTTTAAAAAAATAAAAAACCTTGAAATTCAAGGCATTAAGAATAACAAAAATGGTGTCCCCTTAGGGATTCGAACCCTAGACCCACAGATTAAGAGTCTGCTGCTCTACCAGCTGAGCTAAGGAGACATAACACATTTAAGATTATAGCACATTTCTCAAAAAAAATAAACTAGTTTGTGTAAATTTGACAGGCATTTAGTATTTTGCTATAATAACGAGCCATAAAGGAGGGGATTTATAATGCGTAAAGAAATTGTGGAATATGGTCCAGGAGATATTACTTATTTTTATAATGAAAAGGGTAATGGAAGTCAATATAAAGTGTCTAAACCAGAAAGTCCAATTATTGAAATTTGGCTTACGGAATTAGACAGATTAGGAGAAGTGGTTGATAAAATGGATGAAAACAACAAAAAAGTTGCTTTAACTATTGGTGGCTTATGCGTGACATCTATGATAAATTCGCACTCTATTCATAGTTCTGAGTTGGCTATAGGATTATTGGGTTTAATTTCAGCCTCTTTGATAACTTTCGTAGGTCAGAAAGCTTATAGACGTTACGCCCTTAAAAAGAGTGATAAAATTGATATGGCTGTTTTTCATTATCAAGACTTAAAAAGATATGAAGAAATATATCCTGAAGAAAAAAGAGTAACTAATAATGAAAAATTAAAGGGAATATCAAAAGATAAAATTTTAAAAAGAGCAATAGAAGCCCGAAGTAGCTATGGATTATAATAGCTATTTTTCTTATATTTAAAACAAAAATTAACATTTTGCAAAAAAATTATGAAAAATACTTGATTTATTGCATAAAATAATGTATACTTAAAAAGTCAAATCAATTGGATCTGTAGCTCAGTTGGTTAGAGCACACGCTTGATAAGCGTGGGGTCGTAGGTTCAAGTCCTACCAGATCCACCATATGGCCTGTTGGTGAAGCGGTCTAACACACATGCCTTTCACGCATGCACACACGGGTTCAAATCCCGTACAGGCTACCAAAATGTTAATAATTTGATTTTATATAAATACTTTGAAGTGGAGAAGTAATATAAGTAGTTATTTATAGAGAGTTGGCGATTGGTGGAAGCTAATAATAACCTTATATGAATAACACCACGGAGTTACTTATCGAAATAATAGTAGAATAAGTCGGCTGTAATCCGTTACCATATTATAAGTTTCTAAAGAAACTATAAAGTGATCACAAAAGTGATAATTAAGGTGGTACCGCGAATTACAGTTATTCGTCCTTATGGATGTTTAACTGTTTTTTGTTTAGTTTGCCTGATTAGCTCAGTTGGTAGAGCGCGCGGCTGTTAACCGCTAGGTCGTAGGTTCGAGTCCTACATCAGGCGCCATTTTTGCCCAATTAGCTCAGTTGGTAGAGCGCGCGGCTGTTAACCGCTAGGTCGTAGGTTCGAGTCCTACATTGGGCGCCATTCTTGCCTGATTAGCTCAGTTGGTAGAGCGCGCGGCTGTTAACCGCTAGGTCGTAGGTTCGAGTCCTACATCAGGCGCCATCTTATGCAGATCGGAAGAGCGTCGTGTAGG
>CALVRT010000058.1 GCA_944358735.1 uncultured Bacilli bacterium
GTTGTACTTGTTGTAGAAATATTATCTATGACTGGTGGTGTAGTATCGATTATTTTAAATATGGCGTAAAGTGTTACATCTTCTGTTCCCATATTTAAACTTGTTAAGCCTTCAGTCGCATCTTTATTAGTATTCCAACCCACAAAGTCATATCCTTCTTTAGTAGCCGTATAACTTAAATTTATACTTTCGCCTTCAGCTATATAAGCATTTTCCGCAGTTGTACTTTCGCCACCATTAGTAGTATAGTCATAGGTTACTAAATGATCGACAGTTGGCACTATTGTTCCTTCACTATTTTGGACAAACTCTAAACTTACTGTACTTTCACCACTTGTTCCTGATGCATCTCCCGCATATTCTTCATTATAAGCAATTCTCACAGTTAAAGTGGCAGAAGTACTTTTATATAAAGTTTGTCCTTTTGTTAATCCTGAACTTGTTATTTTAACCGCTTCGTTATTACTATTAGTAATACCTAAAGTTTCTAACTTCGCATCAAATGTTCCAGCATTTTCGATTACGATATCATATTCAACATAGTCACCTTTTTCATATAAGTTAGCTTCTAAATCTGCTGTTAAATCACTATAATTATTTTTAACATTTTCTCCATCTCCGCCTACTTCTGTTACATCTGCACTTATTATTCTTATATTCCAATCACTACTTATATTACTAGTGCCTGTTATATTTAATCTAGTTTGGAATGCCGCATATCCTACTCCCATTAAAAATATTATTCCTATTAATATAATTATTATTATTTTATTTCGCTTACGTTCCCGGCGCATATAATCCCTACTTTCTTATTTTTCTATCTTTATTATAAACTATTTTAGGCTAGTAATCAATTAATTTTAAATTATTTATAATTATTTTTTACAATATTTTACTTTTTATAACTTAATCATAATAAAAAAGTTTAAAAACTGCCACGACATTTAATAACGTGGTGTCTAAATCACTTATATGAAATAATTAATTTAGGTAGTGATACTATGATAAAAGAATATAGAAAAAAAGAGGTTTAACGCAGGAAGAGTTAGCCGAAAAACTAGATATAAGCTGGAGGCAGCTACAAAGAATTGAAAAAGATGAAACCAAAACTAAAATAAGTACTTTAAAAAAAATAATCAGAGTTTTAAATATCCCTGATGATGATATAATTAAAATATTTAAAAAATAAAGGTTAACTTTCCTTTATTTTTATATACTCTTTTTCTAGGTTTCTAATGTCATTAGGACTCATAAAAATTAATACTGAATTATCATAATTTAAAAGTTTTTTCATATCATTTTTAGATATTTTTTCAGCATTGTCTAATCTTTTAATTAAATCATCGCTCGTAACTTCGGCTTCTTCACCTCTGGCATCATAGACATCCATTATATAAACATGTTTTATATTTTTTAAAATTTCTACATAATCATCAATAAAAGCTTTTAACCGGCTATAAGTATGTGGTTCTAAAACAATTACTAAATCTTTATCCGGATATTTTTGCTTTGCAGCTTTTATTGTCGCCTTTATTTCGGCTGGATGATGGGCATAATCATCAATAAGTACATTACTACCAATAACTGTTTCATTAAATCTTCTATTAGCGCCTTTAAAAGTTTTTAAAAATTTAGATACATCTTTTGCTTCATATCTTTCATAGTAACAAAAACTAATAACGGCTAAAGCATTAAGTAAGCCCGCTTTCCCGTAAACTGGCAAATCAAAATGTCCATAATAATTTTCCTCGACAAACACATCAAAATTTGTGCCTGTGGTATCATACTGAATGTTTTTCGCAATGACATCATTATCATCATCAGTACCATAATAAAATACTGGAGGATTTACTTCTAAACTATGTGTATAAGGGTCATCACCACAAGCAATTACCATTTTTTCAGCTTTATTAGCATACTCTTCATAGGCATTTACAACATCATTAATATCTTCAAAATAATCAGCGTGATCATAATCAATATTTGTAATAATTGCATAGTAAGGTTCATACTCTAAAAAATGCCTTTTATATTCAGAGGCTTCTAAAACAAACCACCTATTTTCTTTAGAAGCATATCCAGAACCATCACCAATTAAATAATTAACCCCCTTTAAATTATTTAATACATGTGCGAGCATTGAAGCCGTTACCTTCTTACCATGACAACCAGCTACCGTAACTGTTTGAAACATTTTAGTAAGTTTGCTTACCATTTCAGGATAAGTATAGATTTTAAGGCCTAATCTTTCAGCTTCTAATACTTCTTCGTTATTTTCGCCAAAAGCACTACCTTTAATAATAATCATATCCTCTTTAATGTTGTTTTTATTAAAGTCTAAAATTTTAATATTTCTTTCCTTTAAACCATCAATTGTAAAAAAATCGCCAGGCTTATCACTACCCATAACCTCATAACCTAAATCTGATAAAACACACGCAAGGGCGCTCATACCCGCACCTTTGATGCCAATAAAATAATACATAACCTTTCCCCCTAACTAATAAAATCAATTAAATAAGGACCTAAAACAAGTAACATAATGAGTGGAACGATAAAAATAACTGAAATAATACTAACTTTATTAGGTATCTTATTTATTTGACCTTTAATATCTAAAATTTGCTTTTCTCTCAAAAAGTCAATTTGATTATACATTGTTTCTAAAATACTATTTCCAAACTGACTTGTTTGTGTGATATTTAAAATAATATTATTAATAGATTCTGATGGAATATTTTTTTTCATATCATTTAAAGCTTCCATTAAACTCTTACCAAAATCCATTTCAAACAAAGCCTTTTTAAATTCTTCAGACACTTCATTATCGACATTATCACAAGTAACCCTAAGTGACTGTTCTAGGTTACGTCCAGATTTTAAGGTAAGCGTTAATATTTCAAAAAACTGTAAAGCTTGTTTATCTAATTTACTGATTCTTTTTTTTAATGGATTACTAATAAAAATATAATGGAATAAAAAGTAATAAATAATTGCGATAAAAGGAGCATAAATATACCCATTTTCAAAAATAAACATAGCTAATGCAAAGACAAGTATCGTTGTATAAACTCTTAAACTGATAAAACTTGTAGCATCTATTTTCGCATCAGTACCTAGACATCTAATTTTGTGTTCAATTTCTTTAACATCTTTTTCGCGATATAATTTACGAATAAATTTATTTTTTTCACCCATTATATCACCACCTTCATAATCCTTCTAACAACGATAATAAACAAAATATAATAAATTATCATAATACCTAGTAACACTAAACCTAAATCAGTTGTTACAAATGGTAAGAAATAACTTGGATTAAGTAAACTAATAACTAAAATAAAGAAAAATGGAATGCCTAGTAATACGTAAACAATAATACGACTACTACCCGTTAAGGAAGCAAGCTCTAACCTTAATTTTTTCTTATTAAACATTGTTTTTTCGATTGATGAAAACACTTCAATGATATTGCCCCCAGTTTTATTTAAAACAGTTAATGAAGCAGTTAAATAATTAACTTCTTCAATATCAACTCGTTTGGCAAATCGTTTAAAGATAATATCAATATCTAGTCCATAAGATAATTCTAAACTCATTTTTTTAAACTCTTTAGCAATTAAACCATCTAATTCGTTACCAACTATCTCAATAGCCTGGGCGATATTACGGCCACTTTTAAAAGCATTATTCATAATAATAATCGCCGATAATAAATCATTTTCTAAAGCATTACGGTAAACTTTATATTTAAAGAAGTATACAACGTCGGGAATAAAGAATCCAACTAATAGTGGCACACCAACTTCATATAAAGGCATAAACTGCATTTGAATAACATTAGAAATAAAGGCCACTATTACTAATAATAAAGCCGTTAAAACTTTTAGTGAAAGAATTTCTAAACCTTCCTTATGATTTTCGGCTACAACAGTATATTTATCTAATTTTTTCGCATATTTTGTCGCAAATACGGATTTTTTTAAAACATTAGAAATTTTATGATTAAGTTGTTTATACCGCGAAACAAAGAAATCCATCAAAACCCATTTTTTACCATATTTTGGTGACAAAGCATAAGGTTCAATTCTTTTTTCTAAATTAAGGGTCTTTTTAAATTTCAAGAAAACTAAAACGACAAACAAGAGCAAAATAATTAAAATCATCTGAACTAACAACAATGTTGTATTGTTAGTCGTTACATTAATATCAACGGTTTTTGAAGTGGTATTACCGGCTTCATCACTTACAGTATATGTCAGTTGCTTATGTCCTATTTCATTAAAGTTTAAACTATCAATATTACTAGTAATTAAATTAGTAATATCGCCATCATAATTATCATTTGCTGTTATATTTATATGATAATCTTCCCCTTTTTGAATCTCTAATTTATCAACTGATACATTTAATACTGGCGCTTCTTTATCAATAAGGTATAAACCACTTTCTAAAGTACTAGGTCCATTATTATCATTTACCTCGGCAACTATTTGATAAGTTCCGGTATCTTTTAATGTAATATTTGTACTTTGATTACCAATAACGTTATTAGTTTCATAAATTTCATCATTTTTATAAACAGTATAAGTATATGAGGTTGTTTCAGCATTTGGGGAAAATAATACATTAATATTGTTATTTGTTGGCATCTCACTACTATAAATACTAAAATTACTATTTTCGCCCATTTTATTCACCTCTATTCAAACATATCTGATAAGTCATCTAAACCTTTTGACTTGATCTTATCGTATACTTTTGGTTTAGTCTTGTGCATGAAAAACTCACCCACAACATCACCATTATCCAAAACCCCCGTTTGTTTATATCTAAATATTTCTCTTTGTTTTATTTCCCCTTTTTCTAAACCAATAATTTCACTAATACTTGTAACTCTTCTTTTACCATCAGAAAGTCTTTGCATTTGAACCACTAAATCAATTGCATTTTCAATATATTCACGAATAGCTAGAACCGGAATTTCAATACCATTCATCAAAACCATTGTTTCTAAACGGTTTAAGGCATCTTCCGGTCCATTGGCATGCATGGTTGTCATACTACCATCATGACCTGTATTCATAGCCTGAAGCATATCAAACGCTTCTTTACCACGAACTTCACCAACAATTATTCTATCTGGTCGCATCCGAAGGGAGTTAATAACTAAATCACGTATTGTTACCATTCCTGTACCTTCATAACCTTCATTACGAGTTTCCAAAGATACAACGTGAGATTGTTTTAATTGTAATTCCGCAGCATCTTCAATCGTAATTATTCGCTCATCTTCACCACAAAATGAAGATAAAACATTAAGTAAAGTTGTTTTCCCGCTACCAGTTCCCCCAACAACAATAATATTTAATTTTGCGTGTACACAAGCTTCAAGGAAACGTGCCATATAAGTGGTTAAAGTTCCACTTCTTAAAAAATCTTCAATATTAGCTAGTTCTGCTTTAAATTTTCTAATAGTAAGCACTGGACCATTTATTGAAAGTGGTGGCAAAACAGCGTTCAACCGAGAACCGTCAGCAAGTCTAGCATCAACCATTGGATGCGCGGTATCAATCGTTCTTCCAAGTGGCTGAATGAGTCTTTGAATAACCCTAACAATATGGTCGTCATTAATAAAACTAACACTCTCATCTTTGACAATATGTCCATTAAATTCAATATATATTTCATCTTTACCATTAACCATTATTTCAGTTAAATCTTTATCTTTTAATAATTCGGTAAGTGGTCCGTAACCATTTATTTCATTATCGATTAAATTATAAATATAATTTCGTTCATTTAAAGTTAAATCATACCCAAGTATTATTTTATCGATTTGGCCTTTAACAAAATCATCCATTGTTTCGTGCGTTTTGATATTGTTATCGATTAAATTTTGAATAATTTCATTACGAAGTTTTTCCAAAAGTACTTTGTTAGGAAAAGCATCATAATCATTCGCCACATCAGTTACTTGTGTTTTTAAATCAGCTGCAAACTCATCGACAAATTTTCGCGTCATTATTTCACCTCTTTTAACAAATCATTAGCAATTTGATTAAATATTGGATTAATTTTTTCAAAATAATTAACTGACCCATTTAAGATGTTTTTTCCAAAATTACGCTGATAAGAACTGTGCGGTAAAATATAATCGATATCAACGCCAATAACATTTCGAACATCATAATGATTATAGTTTTCATGACTCAAAGCCTCATTTAAAATAAGCTTGTATTTTGTATTCTCCATATCCTCGTAAATTGATATCATCGTTTTCATATTTTTTAAATCGCATAAATCATTAGTCATAACATAAATAATATTATCGCTTAAATCCAGACTAATAAGTTTTACTGTATCAGCTAAATGATTTGTATCAATCAAAATAACATCGTAAATATGAATTAATTTTTTTATCAATAAATCAATGTATTTTATATCTATTTTATTAACATTACGAGGGTCTCTTGGTGCTGGCAAAATATCAATATAATCATTATATTTTTTTATATAGTCGCTTGTTTGCTTAAATTTATTAACCATTAAATCAGCAGCAAAATTGAAAATATTAGGCTGGTCCGCTACTTTAAATAATAAAGCTAATGACCCGGTATATAAATCTAAATCAACCACTAACACCTTTTTATGTTGATTAGCAAAGGCCCCAGCTAAATTCAAAACAACATTTGTTTTGCCAACTCCGCCTTTTACAGAAGTAACTGTAATGATTTTCGCATTTTTTAACGCCATAATTCACCTTCTTATTCTTTTTTTATTATAATTTTATTATTTTCTTTATAACCACTATAACTCAAATCAATATCATAATTTAATTTAATAATATTACTAAACAAACTATTAACTTTAGTAGTAACTTTTATTTTAATCGTATTACCACTTTTATCAATTTTTTTAACGCCAGTTAGATTACTATTTAAAAGTTTTTCTAAATCACTAGTACTAGTTTCCGGATTGTTTAAACCATATTTAATAGTGCTTTTTATTTCATTTTCGTATTTACCTTTAGTGACACTATAATTGCCCAAATCAATAACCCCAGCTACTAAAACTAAAATAATGGGTAAAAGCAAAACAAACATTACTAGTGACTGACCTTTATTATTCATTAGCATCCCCACTTTGGTAGACGTTTTTAGAAGTTTCAATTTTAAAATTTTTTCCTAAAACATTTGATAATATTGGCGCTGATACCTTAATATTTTTGCTAATTGTTAATTTAACAAAATCACCACTAGTCTCTTCATTATATTTTAAATCTTCACTAGATATAAAAAGTGCGAGTTCTGTTTTATCACCATTTTCGTATAAAGTAGCTACAGTTTCTAAATCATTATTTAGTTCATATTTTTTGATAAAAATATTACCAATATCAAATAAAGCTAATACAATTAGTAATAAAACTGGCACAATTAAAATAAATTCAACTAATGCTTGCCCCTTATCATCCATATTATCACGCTACCTATCATAATAAATTATATCAAATTTTTAAATTAGAAACAAGAAAATATAAGTAATTCTTAATTTTAATTGACAATTCCAGTAAATATATAAAGACCATTTTTTAATTCAATTAACATTTTCTTATAATTTGGCAAACTAAAAGACTACTTATTTTGTAGTCTAAAATGAGTTTCAACAAAAGTCTTTATTTTATCAGTCCTACCTTTTAAATTTAATGATTTTAGTATTGGTTTTAACTGGTCTTAACTGACTTAATCTTTTAATCGATTTCTGACTTGCTAAAGGGTAAATTTTTTCATTATCACTTATAGCTTCTATAACTTCATCTAATGTAACCGTTTCTTTTTCATAAAGAGTAGCAAGGGCAAAAGCTCTTGTTAAAATACTAACGATTAAATCGGGATTATATGATTTATCATTATAAACTCTATTTTTATCATTTGTTAACTTAACTAATTCTTTAACAACTAAAAGCCTTAAATCATCATCTAAAAATGAAATACCAAATCGATTAGATAAATTGTAAATAGCTTCAAAGCAAATATTAACAAGTTCATTATCTGCCGGTTCATTAATTTTAACAATTTCAAAATTTCTTTTTAAAACACTATTTTGAAAAAATGGTTCATTATAAAAATTTTCATTAATTGCTCCAAGCATTTTTATCTTATCATCATCTAAATAAGTTTTTAACACATTACTTAAATCATTACTATTTTGAACACTTCTTCCAGCATTAAATGCCATTTGTAAATCATCAACAAACAAAATAACGTTATCCATTTCCGTAAGGGTATCTAAAGCACTAGTAATTTTTTCTTCAAACATTCCCACATAACGGCAGCCACTAATTAATTTGGGAATATCCAAGCTAACAATAACTTTATCGCGTAAGGCTTGAGGCGAAGCATCTGTTTGTAAATAATGAGCCAAAGCTTTAATGGTCGTCGTTTTACCTG
>CALVRT010000059.1 GCA_944358735.1 uncultured Bacilli bacterium
GTGCATAAGTATTAGTTCTAGCTTGAAAATAAGTAATATATTTACTACCAGGCCATTTTTTATACATTATTTGTTTTTGTTTATTAAACTGGGTTTTTAAATCATCTAAAGGATTACCACCGTGTTCACCACTACCAGTTTTAGAGCAGTAAATGCAGCCTCCATATCCCACTTTGCCATCTAAATTAGGACAGCTAAAGCCCGCATTTAAGCTTATTTTACTTACTTTACAACCAAATTTTTGCTTATAAAAATAATCTAAAGTATGATATCTTTTATTAGTATTTGAATAAATAAATGTGTTCATAAAATCACCAGTTATTAGTATATCATAATTATTTAAAATAAAAAAATAGGGGATAAACCTATTTTAAATTTCAAGGACAAATGGTGAACTTTCTGAACCATCACCACCAGTGATTTTAACATTTGGGGATAATGTTACTACAGGACGGACGCCATATAAATTATTTGCATCACCAAAGCCATCATAAAGACGACCAGCCGTATCTACATAAAAAACATAGGAAGAATATGTATCAGAAAATGGTGACATCGTCCAATATATTTCATCAAATAACATCCAATTTAAAATTCCACAATTCGTTCCTCCACTATATGTAGAAGAATAAACACTGTCACAACTACTATTTATACTTACTCGAACAAATTCAGTTGCATCTATTAGTGCTACCTTACCCTTCCATTTTACTGCATTAACTTGAGAAATATCTACATTTATTTTTTGACCTGATTGATTATTTAAGACTCCAACTTTATAAATACCTTCTGTTATCATTCTTTGAACTGTACTATTTAGCCCTTTATAATATTCATCATTTAAGTATGTATTTAAATCTGCTTCACTTGTTAGTAAGGTATATGCTGTTTTGCCAACTTCTCTCGCTAATGTTGTGATTGGACTCAAATTACTATCATATAACGTACTACTACTTCCCCAGATATTACAACCATACCCATCATCATTACAATATCCACCACTACTATATCTTTTGGCGACATCATCATATTTTCTATCTGATAGTACATCATTTCTCATTATCTTTATTGTATTATCACTAGTATTAACACTAATTATCCTCCACAGTTCTTCATTAAAAGTAACATAGTTATTTGGATTACTTCCTCTATATGCATACACATTCTCTTCATAACTATCTTTATATAAGCCATCACCACTATCTACAACTCCAACTTTATCAATTAAATCACTACCTAAAGAAGTTTTTTAACTACATTTCCCTTGGCATTAATATTTAAATTAGTTTGCATCGTCGCATAGCCAACCGTCATAACTAAAAGTAGGGAGCAAGCTGTTATAATGATGATTTTTCTTTGTTTTTTACCTCTTTTTTGTCTATTTTTATGTTTTCGCATAATCACACCTCTATTATTAATTTTAACCAAAGTAATATAATTATTCCGTTAAGTACAACTCCACGGAATGATTTTTGGGAAATTACTAAAATTAGTAATAGGTGATATAATGGAACTTTTAAAAGAGAGTTTGATTTTAATGATAAAATATTAGAAGTAATTGCAAAAAATGTTCGTAAATATCGTAAACTGGCTGGTATTACACAAGAACAACTAGCAGTCGATATAGATATGTCTTATGATTATTTAAGAAGATTTGAATCGCAATTAGGTAGAGAAGGAATTTCTTTAATGAGTTTATATAAAATATCTATTGTGCTTGGGGTAACCATGGATAAATTTTTTGAGGAAGAATGACTCCCATTCCCTAAAATATGGAAATGGACACTTTTTAGGGAATAAAAATTGTAAAAAAATCATTTTTGAGCTATCATATAAATATATTTAAATATTATATTCAGTCAGTTTATAATATTGAAGAAGAAGGTAAGAAAGACCAAGAACTTCAGTCTTTATTAAATATTGGTGATAATTTTAAAAAAATAGTTGTTGTATACGACCATTTTATAAAGTGGCAAGATGAAGATGGAATAATATATATGAGTATTTACGACTTTCTTTTAAATGAAGAAAGCTTAAGAGATGCATAAAACAGGTTTAAAACTTGTTTTTTTTCTAATTATTCAGACTATGAATAGTTACTTTTTTTCTGTATAATTTTGTCAATTATAGATATTTTTCGTTAAAAATATAGTAAAAGTTATATATTGTTGTTATAATTATCTTAATAGTAGTCAAGACTATTTAGAAGGAGGGATAATATGTCAAAAATTCACGTTACAAGTGAAATTGGAACTTTGAAAAAAGTTTTGTTACATCGTCCAGGTAAAGAACTTTTAAACTTGACACCAGATAGCCTAGAACGTCTTTTATTTGATGATATTCCATATTTAAAAGATGCTCAAAAAGAACACGATAATTTTGCTGGAATATTAAGAGACAATGGCGTTGAAGTTGTTTATTTGGAAGATTTAATGGCGGAAACGCTTGATACGAACCCAGAAGTTCGTGAAAAATTTATTTATCAATTTATGGAAGAAGCTGGTATTAGAACTAAAAAATACCAAAGAATTGTCTTTGATTATTTAAATCAAATTAAAGATAACAAAGAACTTGTTTTAAAAACAATGGAAGGTATTCAAATTAGTGATTTGTCAGCGGAAAAATTAGAGGTTGAAAAATCGTTACTTGACTTAATCGAAACACCAGATAATTTTATTGCTGACCCAATGCCAAACTTATATTTTACAAGAGATAATTTCGCAAGTGTTGGTGAAGGCATTAATTTAAATAAAATGTATTCTGTAACCCGAAACCGGGAAACAATTTATGCCCAGTACATATTTACTTATCATCCAGAATATAAAGGTGTAAATATGTATTATAACCGTGATGAGGCTTATCATACTGAAGGCGGGGATGTGCTTAATATTAACGACCATACAGTGGCTGTTGGTATTTCACAAAGAACCCAGGCCGAAGCAATCGACCAAATGTCAAAAAACTTCTTTAAAGACCCTAATTGTAAAATCGATACAGTTTTGGCTTTTAATATTCCAAACAGCCGGGCCTTTATGCATTTAGATACTGTATTTACGCAAATTGATTATGATAAGTTTACTTATCACCCAGGAATTATGGAAACATTACAAGTGTTTGAAATTACAGAAGGTAATGACCCTGATTCTGATGAAGATTTAAACGTTGTTGAAATAAACGATAGTTTAGAAAACATTTTAACTAAATATGTTGGTCGTAAAGTTACTTTAATTCCTTGTGCGGGTGGTGATAAAGTTGCCGCTGAAAGAGAACAATGGAACGACGGTTCAAATACACTTTGTATCGCTCCAGGCGTAGTTATTGTTTATGACCGCAACAATGTTACTAATGAAGTTCTACGTAGTTATGGGCTTAAAGTACTTGAACTTCACGGCGCTGAATTATCGAGAGGACGTGGTGGTCCAAGATGCATGAGTATGCCACTTGAAAGGGAGGATATTTAATGAATTTAAGCGGAAGAGATTTTTTAAAACTTTTAGATTTTACATCGGAAGAAATTGAATATCTAATCGATGTTGCGGCTGATTTAAAAGCTAAAAAGAAAAATGGTGAAGAACATAAATATTTACAAGGTAAAAATGTTGCTTTAATCTTTGAAAAAGACTCAACAAGAACAAGATGTGCTTTTGAAGTTGGAGCTTATGATTTAGGAATGCATGTTACTTATTTAGGACCAACTGGTTCACAAATGGGTAAAAAAGAAACTATCGCTGATACAGCTAGAGTTTTAGCTAGTATGTATGATGGAATTGAGTATCGTGGTTTTGGCCAAGATGTAGTAGAGGAACTTGCTAAATATTCTAAAGTACCAGTTTGGAATGGTTTAACAAATGAATTTCATCCAACCCAAATGCTTGCTGATATGCTTACCATTAAAGAAGAGTTTGGCCGTTTGAAAGGTTTAAATTTTGTTTTTCTAGGCGATGCTCGTAATAATGTTGGTAATTCATTAATGGTAGCTTGTGCGAAACTTGGACTTAACTTTACTTGCTGCGCGCCTAAAGATTTATTCCCAGAAGAAGATTTAGTAAAAACATGTATGGAAATAGCTAAAGAAAATGAATGTACTATTACTTTAACTGAAGACGTTATGGAAGGTACAAAAGATGCTAATATTTTATATACTGATGTTTGGGTTTCAATGGGTGAACCAATGGAACTTTGGGGTAAAAGAATTGATTTACTAAAAGATTATCAAGTAAATAGTAAAGTTATGGTTAATGCTAGTTCAGATGCAATTTTCTTACATTGTTTACCATCTTTCCATAATACAGGAACAAAGATAGGTAAAGAAATATATGAAAAATACGGCCTTAAAGAAATGGAAGTAACAGACGAAGTATTTGAATCTTCAGCATCAAGAGTGTTTGAAGAAGCAGAAAACCGTTTACATACTATTAAGGCTGTAATGTATGAAACGTTAAAATAATGAGTAAAATTGTTATCGCATTAGGGGGAAATGCTTTAGGCAATTCTCCTAAAGAGCAACTAGAACTAGTAAAAAATACAGCTAAAAGTATTGTTGATTTGGCCGAAGCCGGTCATAATGTTATTGTGTCTCATGGCAATGGGCCACAAGTAGGAATGATTAATCTAGCAATGGATAATGCTTATAATACGATTAATTCTCCGGAAATGCCTTTTGCCGAATGCGGGGCGATGAGTCAAGGTTATATTGGCTACCATTTGCAACAATCAATTATTAATGAACTTGCTAAAAGAAATATTAAGAGGGGCTGCGTGTCATTAATAACAGAAGTTGAAGTTGATAAAAACGACCCGGCGTTTGAAAATCCTACTAAACCGATTGGTTCTTTCTATACAAAAGAAGAAGCTGAAAAATTGGCTGAAGAAAAAGGTTTTCAAATGAAAGAAGATGCCGGAAGAGGCTATAGAAGGGTTGTAGCTTCACCAAGACCACTTAAAATTGTTGAACTTGCAACAATTAATGATTTAAATGAAAGTGGTGATATCGTTATTGCTTGTGGCGGTGGTGGAATTCCAGTTATCAAAAGTACTGACGGATATCAAGGGGTCGCTGCTGTTATTGATAAAGACCGCACTAGCGCTCGTTTAGCTAATGATTTAAAAGCGGATATCTTACTTATTTTAACTGCTGTTCCAAAGGTAGCAATTAATTACAATACTGAAAATGAGCAGGCTTTAAGTAGTATGACAGTTGCCGAAGCAAAGAAATATATCGAACAAGGTGAGTTCGCACCTGGTAGTATGCTTCCAAAAATTGAAGCTTGTTTAGATTTTGTGCAAAGTAGTGGAAACTGTGCAATTATTACTTCTTTAGAGAAAGCAAAAGAGGCTTTAGAGGGTAAAGCCGGAACTATTATTAAGGAGTGAAAACGTGGAAAAAGAGGTAAAAGAAAAAAAGCATAAAATGCTTTCCGCTTTTTCAATAATTATAATTTTGATAGCGGTTTTAGGTATTTTAACTTATATTTTACCACCAGCTAATTTTGTTGGTGATGCTATAGTTAATGGTAGTGGTGTAGTAAAAGCTAAAATTTCTGATATCTTAATGTCACCGATTTTAGGTTTTGCCGATGCCATTGATGTTTGTATATTTGTTATTATTTTAGGGGGATTTTTGGCAATTGTTACGAAAACAGGGGCTTTAGAAACAGGAATTCGAGTTTTGGTTAAAAAATTAAAAGGTAATGAACTTATTTTAATTCCAATTTTAATGTTTATTTTCTCACTTGGAGGAACAACTTATGGAATGCTTGAAGAAACGGTTGGTTTCTATGCGTTATTAGCCGCAACTATGGTGGCCGCTAAAATGGATACTTTAGTGGCATCAGCAGTCGTATTGCTAGGAGCTGGTTCAGGTGTTTTAGGTTCAACAATTAACCCATTTGCCGTTGGCGCTGCTGTAAGTTCACTACCATCTAATGTCGAAGTTAATCAAGGAATAATTATTGGCCTTGGCGCAGTTCTTTGGCTTACAAGTTTAGCAATTTCAATTTTCTTTGTCATGAAATATGCTAAAAAAGTTAAAGAAAACAAAGGCTCAACTTTCTTGACGCTTCAAGAGCAAAAGGCTATGCAAAAAACTTATGGGCAAAAAAGTAAAGAAGATAAAGCTGTTTTAACAGGTAAACAAAAAGGTACTTTAATTGCTTTTGGTTTAACTTTTGCTGTTATGATTGTTGGCTTTATTCCTTGGGGTGATTTTGGTATTAATATTTTTGATAAGTTTACTGGTTGGCTTACTGGAACGCCTCTCGGTGGTTGGTATTTTGCCGAAGCATCATTATGGTTCTTAATTATGGCAATTATTATTGCAATAATTAATAGAATATCAGAAAGTGATTTTGTTGATACCTTTATTGAAGGAACTAAAGATATGATGAGCGTTGTTTTGATTATTGCCGTTGCTAGAGGCGCAAGTGTATTAATGCAAACAACATATCTTGATAATTATATTATTTATAATGCTTCAAACTTACTTGAAAATGTACCAGAATTATTATTTACACCACTTAACTATTTATTACACGTAGTTTTATCAGTATTAGTACCATCATCTTCAGGACTTGCAACTTTATCAACACCAATTATGGGACCACTTGCTGATACTTTAAATTATAGTGTAGAAGGAACAATAATGACCTTTGTTGCTGCTAATGGACTTGTTAATTTAATTACTCCAACTTGTGGAGCGATTATGGGAGGCCTTGCCCTTGCTAAAGTTAATTATACAACTTGGTTTAGATGGGCTCTTAAAATAGTTTTAACAATTATGGTAGTTAATATTGTTATTTTAACATTATTTACTTTAATAGCGTAAGGATATTTCCTTACGCTTTTATATGAAAAAAAATGTATGAAATTATTTCATACATTAATTTGCTTCAGTATCAGCTAAAGATTCTTTAACTGATTTATTATAACTTTTTTCAATATCACTATCATTTATTTTTAAGTTATATTTTTTGCGAAGTTCAACTAAAGCTTCAGTTTGTAAGCTAGTATCTTCTTCTAATTTTTGGTCTACTAATTTATCAATAACATCATCTTCAACTTCATTTAATTTAGGTTTGTCTTTTTGACTTTCACGGTAAATAATATGATAACCATAATCTGATTTAACTGGTTCTTCGGTATATTTACCATCTTTTAACTCACTAGCAGCATCCCAGAATTCATCAACGACTTCACCATAAGTAATAGTAAGTTTACCACCATCTTCAGCCGTTCCTTCATCATCAGAATATTCTTTAGCTAAATCAGCAAAATCTTCACCATCATCAAGTTTTTTGATAATATCTTCAGCTTCTTTTTTAGCTTTTTCTTCAGCTTCAGTTACTTCTTCATCAGACATATCGTCAGTAGTTTCTGGGCTGATTAAAATATGAGCTCCTTCAATATCACCATAAATATTATCATCATAGTATGACTGGATTTCTGCATCAGTTAAATTAGCTTTAACATAATCTTCAGTAATTTTTTGTTTTTTGTATTCAACAATTAACGCATCTTTAAAATCGTCAGCATCTTTATATCCAGCAGATTCTAAAGTATCTTCAAAGTTTTGACCATTACTTTCATAAGATGACTGATATGATTCGTACTGTGAATCAGCATAAGTCTCGGCATCGTCGTCAGTTTCTACTTCTTGATTAACAATATAAGTATCAAACATATTAACTAAAACGCTCATACCACCTTGGTCTTTTAATTCTTCGTATAGCTCTTCAGCTGTAAAATCTTTACCATCAACTGATGCGACTACTTCTTCACCATTTTTTAAGGTTGGTGTTCCACAACCGGTAAGTAATAGTGCGCCCACTAACACTCCGGCAAATAAAATTTTCTTGTTCACGTATATCTTCCTTTCATAATGTACTTTTCATACATCAATAATAATACCAAAAAATAAAAGAAAAAACAACATTTTTCAAGTTTTTTTCACTTTAGCACGCACAACTTTCTAAAAACTCCATAGAATAATGTGAAAAGACAAAAAGGAGGATGATTTATTATGTGTAATACAGGTGCAAGCGGAGCAGCTATCGTTTTAGTATTATTTATTCTTTTAATAATCATACTTGGAGCTTATATTTAAGCTAGAAAGGAGTAATTATGGCTTGTAATAATTCGTGTGAAAACACATGTCAAAGAACTAATAACAATTGCAGTTATTTAATTATTTTAGTTTTATATATTTTACTTGCAATTTTATTAGGTTCTTGTTTCTATTATTAAGAAAAGGAGTCCATGGACTTCTTTTTTAGTGGGGGTAAACATCTATGATATTTTCTATTAGTAATTTGAGAAAAACAAGAACGTTTTTAATATTATATCCAATTTGGAAGACAGTGTCTTCCAAATTAAGTGGTCCTTATTATTCAGAACATATGAAAATAGCTGAAAAACAAAGGAAATTGTTATTGATGATAACTTTTTATAATGTATATCCAATTCGGTCAACAGTTCCCACCGAATTTAATTATATTATTTAGAAATTATGAAAATAGATAAAAAATAAAATATTAGAATTATAAAAAAATTAAACTTTTTTCAAAAATAAAAAGGATTTTTTAAAAAAATCTCCTATGATATATAGTAGAGGGGGCAATTTTAGTTAAGGAGAAAGATATGAAGAATGATATAATTGTTAGTGAAAAAGAAGTAAATAAAGCATTTAACAGTATTAAATTATTAATTTCCAGTAGTAGAAAAAGAGTATATACACATATAAATATTGAAATGCTGAAGCTGTATTGGAATATTGGTAAAATGATTATGGAAATTCAAGGTGGCACAGAAAAAGCAAATTATGGTGATACTGTTATAAAAAATCTATCGAAAAAATTAACTAATGAATTTGGTAAAGGTTTTTCTGTTAGTAATTTAGAAAGAATGAGAAAATTTTATAGTTTATTTCCAATTTGGAAGACAGTGTCTTCCAAATTAAGTTGGTCCCATTATTTAGAACTTATAAAAATTGATAATAAAAATAAAAGGAATTTCTATTTAAAAGAGTGTATTAATTCTAATTGGTCTGTTAGAGAATTACAACGTCAAATAAAATCATTATTATATGAAAGATTATCTGTTTCAAAGGATAAAGATAAAATTTTAGTATTGGCTGAAAAAGGTCATGAATTAATAGATGGTAATGATTTAATTAAAAATCCTTTTGTCCTTGAATTCCTTGATATTAAAGAAAGCTCAAATTATTTGGAAAATGATTTAGAAAAAAATATTTTAAATCATTTAAAAGAATTTTTATTAGAACTTGGAAGGGGATTTATGTTTGTTGGTTCACAAGTTAGATTTACAATAGAAGAAGATAACTTTTATCCTGATTTGGTTTTTTATATAATAGGAAAGTCATACTTTCGGAGAAAAAACAGCAAAACTATATTGACATACTTTTGTTTGCGGTGTATAATAGTTACCTAAGGTGATAATATGAGAGGATTTAAAGGCTATGTATTTAGATTGTATCCTACTAAGGAACAAGAAATATTAATTAATAAAACTATTGGCTGCTCAAGGTTTATATATAATCATTTTTTAGCTGACAAAATAGAAGAATATAAAGAA
>CALVRT010000060.1 GCA_944358735.1 uncultured Bacilli bacterium
AGTTTGATATTCATTAGGAATTCTTCTTATATCCTGGTGAACTTCAAAATCTTTATTAGCCATCTCTTGCGTTCTAAAGTGTAACAAAATTCTGGTGATATCTTGATAAATTTCAAAATCTTTTTCAGACATTTCCTGAGTTTGATGTTCATTAGGAATTCTTCTTATATCCTGGTGAACTTCAAAATCTTTTTCAGCTAACTCTTTAGTTAGGTATTCTTCTGGAATTCTTTTTATATCCTGGTGAACTTCAAAATCTTTATTAGCTAACTCTTGCGTTATCAATTCCAAAGTAATTCTTTTTATATCTTGATGAACTTCAAAATCTTTATTAGCCATCTCTTGCGTTCTAAAGTGTAACAAAATTCTGGTGATATCTTGATAAATTTCAAAATCTTTTTCAGACATTTCCTGAGTTTGATATTCATTAGGAATTCTTCTTATATCCTTACGTGTTTCAAAATCTTTATTAGCCATCTCTTGCGTTCTATATTTAGAAGGAATTTTTCTTATATCAAAACACCTGCTAAAATATAAATCAAAAAACTCTTGAATTTGAAACTTTCTTGGTAAATCTTCGGCTTTAACATCACCTTTTAAAACTGCAATATACCAACTTTTTTGAGTTCTTTTATTTTTGGGTATTGAAGCAAAATCTATTTTTCCTCCAATATATAATTCTTCAAATTTTCCCATCGATATTTGGTTTGCCATAATCCCACTCCTTTTTTTAGTTTATTTTATTATAACATCAAAAAAATATATTTTACAAATTTATTTCAGTTTTATATGGCAAAAAATACACAAAATAAAATAAATCTGATATAATTATATAAGAAATTATTAAACAGGAGATGATTAAATGGATACAAGACTCGGAGATATAATTAAAGGTGTTACGGCCGTATCTATTTATTTTTTATTTAGTTTATTTGGAAATTTACCTTTAGAACTTGCGGGAATAGATATTGCTGCTACCCCTATTCTTTTTCAAGAAATATATAATATTTCATTAGAAATTATTATGATTGTTATCATTATTGTTTTATTTAAAGATTATTTTAAAAAATCATTAACTGATTTAAAGAAAAATCATTTTAATTACTTTAAAAAATACTTAAAATATTACATTTTAGGAGTAGCAATTATGATGGTTTGTAACAGCCTAATTATGGTTCTAGGAGGAAGTACTTCTGATAATGAAACTTTAGTGCGGAATCAATTTAATTTTTATCCAATTTATACCTTTATATGTGCGGTTTTCCTCGCACCTATATTAGAGGAATCAGTATTTAGAGTTTCATTTAGAAAAATCTTTAAAAACGATATTCTCTTTATTTTAATGTCAGGACTCGTATTTGGTGGGCTTCATTTAATAGGTATGCTTGATAGTCCACTTATATTACTATATTTAGGAGCATATTCAGCTTTAGGGTTTGTTTTTGCTTTTATGCTTGCGAAAACAGATAATGTCTTTGTATCAATGATGTTTCACTTTATTCATAATGGCGTCTTAATGTCAGTTCAATTTTTAATGTTCTTTCTTTCATAAACAGGTAACTCTGTTTTTTTCTTGCCATTAAATTTTAGGTATGATAAAATTATAATAGGTGGTAATGTGAAACATATAGGAATTAAAATATTAGTTGTTTTTTTACTCTTAATTGTTGGTACTTATTTATATGGGTGTTACATCGCCCCAAATAATATTAAAACAAATGAATACAAGATAAAAATTGATAATTTGCCAGATAATTTTGATGGTTTTAAAATTGTTCAAATAAGTGATATTTTATATGGAACTAATTATAATGAAGAAAATTTAAAAAAGCTTGTTAATACTATTAATGAAAATAATCCAGACATTGTCGTTCTTACAGGCGATTTAATTAATAAAAATAATAAATTAACCACTAGTGCCGCCGAAAAAGTTGGTGACATTTTAAGTGAAATTAACGCCACTTGCGGAAAATATGCCATAAGTGGTGATAATGATATTAATTTTGATGAATGGACAAATATCATTAAAAATGCAGGATTTACTAATTTAAATAATACTTATGACACTATTTATAAAAATGGTTATGATTATTTTGTCATTGCGGGCGTTAATACTTTTGCTGATAAAGAAAGTATTAACAATAAAACTACCCAAACTTTAGAATATTTAAATTCTTTAGAACAAAATCCTCCTATTTATAATATTTTATTAATGCACGAACCTGATTATATTGATGATTTAACTTCTAATCCATTTGATTTAGTTTTAGCAGGTCACTCTTTAGGCGGAATTGTTAAATTACCTTTAATTGGACCCGCTTATAAAAAAGATGGAGCCACTAAATATAATGACGGTTATTATAAAATTGAAAACACTGACTTATATGTTTCTACTGGACTTGGCAGTGAAGAATTTAAGTTTAGATTATTTAATACCCCTTCTATCAATGTCTATAGATTAACAAAATAAGTAGCTCATTTAAGGCTACTTATTTTACTTTATCATAATGCGTCCACATTCTAACTATATAAATCTCTTTATCTTCTTCATTTACTGTATAAACTAATCTATGCTTAATATTAATACGTCTTGAATAATATCCGGTTAAATCACCTGACAACTTTTCATAAGAAGGTGGATAGCAAAAAGAATCATTTATCATTAAATCAAGTAATGTTTTTACTTTAGTAGATAATTTTGCTTTATCTATTTTCTTTTTATCATTTAAAGCCTTCTGAGAAAACTTTATCTTATATGCTACCATTTATCCCAATCCTTGTTAGGATCATATTCTGGAGCGTTATCCCAATCTGTTTCTTCGTAAGCTTTCTTTATGCTATCAACATAACCAGGAATACTATATAAATAAAGTGTTTCTTGAATACTTTCCCAATCTTTTTCTGATAAAACAACAGCGTTTTCACCTTTAGTATTAACTATCTTAACTGGATTATAAGCCACATTAACATCGCTTACTATACCATAAAGATTAGCTCTAGCATCAGTTATTTTGTATTCTTTCATAATTATCACCCTCCATAAGCATTATAACGTACTTTCGGGCGTACGTCAAGGGCTTTTACAAATACTATAATCATTTATTAAACAATTCGCTATGACTACCAGTATTTACTAATAACAATAGCAATTCATTATTATTATATTGATATATTAATAGCCAGTCAGGTTCAATATGACACTCACCACAATTCTTAAAATATTTATTATTTATTAAATTATGATTTCTAAAACTAGCTTCTAATTCTTCTTTATTTGCTAGTTTATCAATGACAACCTTTAATTTTTCAATATCTTTTCCTTGTTTTAATATTTTCTTTAAGTTTTTTTTAAATTTTTTGGAATATACAACTTCGTACTTATATTTACTCATCAGATAGTAGACTTTCCTTTAAATCTTCCCAGTTGTCATATCGTGGATATTTTGTAGGATTTTTTATCATTTCTTCAATTTCTTTTAAAGCCTCTAAAGTATCTTTACTTGGTTTAGAATTTGTAATCTCAAAAGGTATACCATCTCTTTTTACAATTTGAACTAAAAACATATTTATTGCGGTACTCATATTAAGTCCCAAATCCTTTAAAATAGCCGTCGCTTCTTTTTTTGTTTCAGCATCAACATTAACATTTAATGCAGTTAAATTAGCCATAATAATCATCTCCTTTTTCAATACTAGGATAACAAAAATTATACATTTTGTCAATTTATAATCTACATTTTATGTGTATTGTATAAATATTATATGTAGTTTTAATAAAAATAACATTATTCTGCACCAATTAATAAAAAATTAAATCTGCATATAATCTTCAGACTTTATCAATTTTATTATATTCTATAATCATTAAGTTATACAAATAAATTTATCCACAATAAAACCCTTTTACAAGGGTTATTTTTTATTTGGTACCGGTAGTCGGACTCGAACCGACACGGGTAAAACCCACCTGATTTTGAGTCAGGCATGACTACCAATTCCATCATACCGGCAAATAAGAAATTAAATTTCTTTATATTTTGAATCAAATAAATCCTGGGGTTCTTCTTCATTTTTAACTTCAGCAAGTTTTGGTAAATCTTTAGTAGAAGAAAGCCCAAAATGGTCTAAAAAGCCTTCAGTTACTCCATATAAAATTGGTCTACCCGGTTGTTCTGAACGACCAACATCTTTAACGAGGTTTTTAAACACTAATTTACGAATAATATGGGCACTAGAAACGCCTCTAATTTCATCAACCACACTTCGGGTTACAGGTTCATTATACGCTATTATGGCTAAAGTTTCAAGAGCTGAAGCACTTAAATTTTCACTAGTTTCTTCGGTAAATAATTTTTGTAAATATTTTTTATATTCTTTTTTAGTAATTATTTTTACCCTTGACCCATAAAATTCTAATTCAAGTCCCCTATTTTCATTTTTAAAATTATTTTCTAACTCATTTAAATAATTATCTAAAATAGCTTTATCAATCTCTAAAATTCTAGCTAATTCTTCTTTGGCAAGGCCATCATCACCGGCCACAAATAAAAGCGCTTCTAAAGCTGCATTTATAGTCATACTCTCACCTCTTTAGCCTCTAAAATTATTTTATCACGATTATAGTTTTGTCTAATTAATAAACTTCCTTTTTTAGCCAAATCCAAAATTGATAAAAAAGTAACAACAATATAATCCCTAGTATAACGGTCAAATAAATCTTCAAAAGGCACTACCTTTTTATTTTTTAAAACACTCATAATTTCCTTACTACGTCTTTCAACTGAATATTCTTTTCTAGTTACTACCGTATTTAACGGCTTTTCTAACTCTTTCTTGGCATTAAACTGGGCCAAGGCCTTTAACAAATCATCAATCGTCAAATCAGCACTTAAATTTACTTCGTCAGTTTTAAATTCTTCCAAAAAACTAGCCGGTTTTGTAAACGATTCATTTCTTAAATTTTCTAAATCTTTAAAAGTTTCTGATGCTTCTTTATATCTTTGATATTCTGCTAACCGGTTAATGAATTCTACTTTTTCTTCATCTTCTTCTTCATCATAAGTTGGTAAAAGTTCTTTAGACTTCATCAAAATTAAATCGGCCGCCATCACTAAATATTCACTACTAATATCTAGCTTTAACTTGTCCATTTCGCGAATATAATCTAAATAATGTTCTGTAATATCAGCGATATTTATATCAAAAATATTAATATCATTTTTTTTAATCAAATGAAGAAGCAAATCTAAAGGTCCTTCAAATTTATCAATTGTTATACTGTACTTCATAGTATCACCAAATATCTTTCTATATGATTATACCATTTTTTTAAAGGAAAAAGAAGCTATTTTGCTTCTTCTATAGTTCTTGTTTCTCTAATGACAACAACTTTAATTGTTCCTGGATATTGTAAGTTATTCTCAATTTTTTCTTTAATATCACGAGCCATCTTAACACTAGTTAAATCATCAATTTCTTCTGGTTTAACAATAACTCGAAGTTCTCTTCCAGCCTGCATCGCAAAGGTTTTCTCAACACCAGGCATTTCATTAGCAATATTTTCAAGGTCCGTAAGTCTTTGAATATAATTTTCTAAAGAATCATTACGAGCACCTGGTCTTGATGCTGAAAGGGTATCAGCAATGGCCACTAATACTGAAATAACGCTTGTAGGTGCGGTATCGCCGTGATGGGAAGCAATTGCATTAATCACCTCATCACTTTCACCATATTTTTTAGCTAAATTAACGCCAAGTTCAACATGACTACCTTCTGTTTCATGGTCGACAGCTTTTCCAATATCATGAAGTAAACCGGCTCTTTTCGCTAAAGTTACATTTTCACCTAGCTCGGCAGCAAGTAAACCGGCTAAAGAAGCAACTTCAATTGAGTGCTGTAAAGCATTTTGCCCAAAACTTGTTCTAAATTTAAGTTTACCAAGTAAAAGGGTTAAATTATGGTCCATTTTAGAAACACCAAGTTCAAATAAAGCACTATTGCCATATTCGATTAATTTACCTTGCATTTCTTTTAGAGTTTTATCATAAACTTCTTCAATTCGGCCAGGATGAATTCTCCCATCTTTAATTAATGTATCTAATGTAAGTCTCGCTACTTCTCTTCGATATGGGTCAAAACTAGATAAAACAATAGCTTCAGGTGTATCATCAATGATTAAATCAACACCAGTTACCGCTTCAATAGTTCTTATGTTCCGCCCTTCCCGACCAATAATCCGACCTTTCATATCATCGTTAGGAAGTTCAGCGACTGTTACCGTTTGTTCATTAGCAATATCGGCAGCATACTTTTCCATTGATGAAACAATTAAATTTTTAGCTTTTTTATCAGCATCTAACTTGGCTTCGTTTTCTCTTTCTTTGATGTAAGAGGCAATTTCTAAATCCATCATTTCTTCAACTTTTTTCATTATTAAATCTCTTGCATCTTTTTTTGAATAACCAGCAATTTCTTCGAGCAATTTTATTTGTTTGTCTTTAGTTTTTTCTAGCTCCACTTGCTTATTTTGCAAATCTTTTTGTTCTTTTAATAAATTATCTTCTTTTACTTCTAGCATTTGTTCACGATTTTGAAGCATTTGGTCTCGTCTATCTAAACTTTCTTCCCGCGCTAAAATACGTTCTTCAGCTTCTTTAGCTTCTTGTTTTTTCTCTTTAACTTCATTTTGAGCATCGATTTTTAGCTTATGTGCTTCTTCTTTCGCTTCTAAAAAACTATGTGTTTTTAATTTATCGGCTTCCTTTTTCGCATCATCGAAGATTATTCCTGCTTTTTTTGTGGCCATAAACAGTTTTATTTGATTTAATATAAGCATCGCGATAATGCCGACAAAAAGTCCAACTAAAACTAGCAAAATGGAGAAAATAGTACTATTCATATTATTACCTCCATATTTATAGGTAAGCAACTTACCTATTCTTATTGTATCGAGTAAAGTTCAATTAGTCAAGACAAAAATTAAAAGACGCTTATTTTGCGTCCTTTTCAATGTGATAATATTCACGTATTTTATGAAGAATTTCGTCTTTTACTTTAGGATTATTTTTTAAGTAATCTTTGGCATTTTCTTTTCCTTGTCCGATTTTTTCTCCATTATAAGAATACCAAGCACCAGACTTTTCTAAAACATTAATCTCGCTACCTAGGTCAACAATTTCTCCTTCTAAAGAAATACCAGTTCCATACATAATATCAACTTGACAAGTTTTAAATGGTGGCGCCATTTTATTTTTAACCACTTTAACATTTGTTTTGTTTCCAATTATTTCTGTACCTAGTTTAATCTGTTCACTTCGTCTAATATCTAAACGAATAGATGAATAAAATTTTAAAGCTCTTCCACCAGGAGTTACTTCTGGATTGCCAAACATTACGCCAACTTTCTCACGTAATTGGTTAATGAAAATAGCAACCGTTCCAGTTTTGTTAATAATACCAGCGAGTTTGCGAAGGGCTTGACTCATAAGTCTTGCTTGAAGGCCTACATGAGAATCGCCCATTTCTCCTTCAATTTCAGCTTGGGGAACTAGCGCGGCTACCGAATCAATAACAATAACACTAATTGCCCCACTACGAACTAATGCCTCGGCTATTTCTAATGCTTGCTCACCATTATCTGGCTGTGATAACAATAATTCATTTATATCAACACCAAGCCTTGCAGCATATTGTGGGTCTAAAGAGTTTTCAGCATCGATAAAGGCCGCTTTACCACCAGCTTTTTGTGCTTCAGCAATCGCATGAAGGGCAAATGTTGTTTTACCACTTGATTCTGGTCCATATATTTCGATAATTCTTCCTTTAGGATATCCCCCAATACCAAGCGCTATATCAAGTGATATACTACCACTAGATATAACATCTATTTCACGTTTTTCATCATCACCTAGCCGCATTATTGAACCCTTACCAAATTGTTTTTCAATATCGGCTAATACTTGTTTTAAGTTTGTATCTGTTTCTACTTTTTTTGCCATTTTTATTTTCCTTTCTTATCTAACAATAACATTTTATCTTATTTTTTTTACTTTGTCAACACTTTTTGCGAATATTTGTTCGTTTATCAAAATTTCACCTCCTATTATATATCATAGGAGTTTTTTTTAAAAAATCCTGCAAAAAAATTAAAAAAAAATAAAAAAAGGTTAAATTTCACCTTTTTTAAATACATATTCTTTATTAAGACTATAATATCTAATTCCTGAAATAATTGATAATACAGCCGCTACTACAAGTAAAAAGTCAGCAACACGTAAATTCCAAAGTTCAAATGGTAAATTATAAAGTAAAGTAAGCACAATACCAACCATTAAACAAGCGGTTTTTACTTTTCCAAGCATAATCGCAGCAACAACTTTTCCCGCATTACCAGCAGCCATTTTTATAGAGTTAACAACTGTATCTCTTAAAATGATAACCACAGGAATAATTGGATGGATAAATCCTTGAGCTGATAAAATAATTAAAATAGAATTAACTAAAATTTTATCAGCAATCGCATCCATCATTTTCCCAAAATCAGTAACTAAATTATTTTTTCTAGCAATATACCCATCGATAAAATCGGTAATTGATGCTAGAGCAAAAAGTACTGCCGCAATTGGATAACGAATATCGACAACTATTGATTCATTTATAAATAGTTGCGGAACATTAATACCCATTGCTGAAAATGGAAATAATAAAATTAATATAATAATAATTGTTAAAAAAATTCTAACCATTGTTAACTTATTTGGTAAATTCATAATTCCTCCTACCCAGCAGTTTCAACAACTGCACCTTCTACAAATTCATTATCATCTTCGTTTAAATTAATCACAATATAAGCAATTAAAACAATAAGGGCGATAATTACACCATAAATTAAAAAGGGAACAAATGATAATTTAGATTTATATTCTAAAGTATACGGTGATTTAACTCTTTTAGATTTAGTTTTTTCCTTTTTAGCATTTTTTATATCATCTAAAGATATTTTAGATGTATAGTCAAATAAATATTCGTTAAATTCGTCAACCAAATCTTCTTTATCAAGACCTAAATATTTAGCGTAATCACGAATAAAATATTTTAGATAAAAAAGGTCGCTAAAGGCATCATTATTTCCTTGTTCCAAATTTTCAATTTGCGATGGTCTTATCTTTAAATCTTCAGCTGCTTCTTCAATGGAAATACCAATTTCTTCTCTGGCAGCTTTTAATTTTTCACCAATATCTTTCATAAAAATCTCCTTTATTCACAAAAAAATAATATTTTATAAGCCATATTCTGTTCCTATTACTAGGCGACAAACATTTATCTACCTTTCGGTCCCATAGACAATTCTTATTTCTCATCTACCGGGTTCCCCTACCATAATTTGGGTTTCTTGCTTGTGGGGTTTACCGCGTTTCATCCTTTTGTTTCCAAAAGGCTCGTCTCTGTGGCACTTTATCTTCCTTAACCATTTTAAAGGTCTTGAAAGGCCGTTAGCCAAAAAGGCTACCATAGGTTATTTTTTCCCTATGCACAATCACTACAGCCATCACAGGTCTGTGCAAGTATGGACTTTCCTCTACATTATATTAAATGCAGCGTTTGTCAAAATATTATCTTCCTGCGCCTTCACCATAAACAATTTTTTCAAGATTTGAAAGTCGTCTTAATAAATCAGCATTGTTAAAATCACCTGGGGTTTTATTAACAACGTCTAATTTAGTTTTTAAATTACGAATTTCTTGCTTTAACTGCATATTTTCTTCGATAAGGTCTTTTTTATCACGGTCAAGTTCTCTAATGATAGAAAACATTTCTTCATAGTCACTAATAATCGTGTCTAAAAACTTATCGACTTCTTGTGGTCTATAACCTCGTGTGTCAAGCTTAAATTCTTTCTCTAAAATTTCTTTAGGTGAAAGCATTATTCGTTCTTGATACATAGTTATCCCCTCTTTCTTTACAATAAGTATTTTCTCAAAAAAAAGGTCACTTGTCAATGCCTTCACCAATAATAAATATTTATATCTATTTGATTTTTTTATTTATTCTCCGATATGTCATTCTTTTCAAATATTTAATATCGTCAAGCATTTCTCTAAATAATTTATCAATTTCTTTTTTATCCATTTTATCACCCAAACTCATCATAAGACTTTTTCTTTTTATTTGCACCCGTTTCGACAATAATAGAAAAAATTAGAACCAAACTTACCTTGACAATTAATTGTCAGTAGTTCAGAAAAAGTAAAAATATACTAGTCAAAAAGTGTAAAATATAGTATAATTATAATGGTGTTATTATGAACATAAGATATTACAAACAAAAATCATTTTCTAATTACAGTACATATGCCAACCGTGGTATGAGTCTTGAACACGATATTTCTTTAGCTAATGACTATTACCGAATAAATGATATTGGCATTATTTATAAAAAACCAACGCCAATAACAATTGCTAAAGTAAATTACGTATCAAGACGCGAAGCTGTAATTAAAGAAGCATATTTTAAAACACCTTCAACTACTGACTATAATGGTATATACCGGGGCAAGTACCTTGATTTTGAAGCCAAGGAAACTAAAAATAAAAAATATTTTCCCCTTGAAAATATTCATAACCATCAAATAAGTCATTTAAAAGCTATTACTAAACACGGCGGAATCGGATTTATTATTGTCCGTTTTTCGGCTCTATATAAGACTTATTTGCTAACTACAGAAAAATTAGAATATTTTTTGGAAAATAGTACGAGAAAATCTATTCCTTTAGAATACTTTGAAAAAGAAGGTCATTTAATTAAAGAAAAGTATAATCCCCGGCTTGATTATTTAGAAGTAATCGATAAATTGTATTTTGATGGAGGCCAAGATGAAAGCACGAATTAAAGATATGATTAAATTTATTAAAAGAATGCCTATTAGGAAAATCGCGTTAATTGCCAGTCCAATATTTTTTATTATCTTAACAATTTTCGGACATGTTTTAATTGGATTAATTTTATTTATTCTTTTAAACTGTGTCTGGTTAATTCCATATATTAAAAGAAATATTCAGAAGAAAGCCCAGACTAGAGTGGCGCAAATAGAAGAAAAGGAAAACCTAGAAAGTGAGGAAAACATGAAGAAAAAAGGAAACAAACCAAAGAAAAAGAAAGGAAAGATTATTTTATTAGTAATATTATGTATCTTTCTAGCAATTATGGTGGCTGGAATTGCGTTCTTAACTTATATCGTTATTACCGCACCAAAGTTTGACCCTGATAACTTATATACTAAAGAGGCTAGTACTCTTTACGATAGTAATGGGGAATCATTCGCCCGATTAGGTTCTGAAATGCGGGAAAAAATAGAATATGATGATATGAGTGAAGAACTTGTTAATGCGATTGTCGCTACTGAAGACTCCAGATTTTTCCAACATAATGGTTTTGACCTTCCACGTTTTGTCAAAGCTTCATTCGGTCAATTACTTGGCCAAAATGCTGGTGGAGCTTCTACTTTAACGATGCAAGTTTCAAAGAACCAATTTACTTCAACTGAATCTTCTGGGTTTGAAGGTATTAAACGTAAATTCACGGATATTTATTTATCAATTTTCCAAATAGAACGAAATTATACTAAAGAAGAAATTTTAGAATTTTATGCTAATTCAAACTATTTAGGTAGTGGTGCTTATGGTGTTGAACAAGCTGCCGAAACTTATTTTAACAAAAGTGCAAAAGAATTAAATTTATCAGAAGCGGCAATGATAGCTGGTATGTTCCAATCACCAGTATCATATGACCCAAATATTAATCCTGATAAAACAGAGGAAAGACGTTTACTTGTTTTAAGTCTCATGAAAAGACATGGATATATTACTGATGAAGAATATAAAATCGCTGAAAAAATGACGGTTGATAAAATTGTTATTAAGGGTCAAAGTGCTCACAGTAGTTATGAAGAATATCAAGGATTTATCGATACTGTAGCCGTTGAAGTTGAAGAAAAAACAGGTTATGACCCATATTCTTATTCAATGAAAATTTATACAACAATGGATAGAGAAAAACAAGATAATTTAACCAAAATTATGACTGGGGAAACTTATACTTGGGAAAATGACAAGGTCGATGCTGGGGTTGTTGCTTTAGACAATAATACTGGTGAAATTCTAGCCGTCGGGGCTGGCCGAAATAGTTCGGGTGCAAAATCATTTAATAATGCAACGATGATGAAAAAACAAATTGGTTCAACTGCTAAACCATTATATGACTATGGTCCAGCAATTGAATATAATGATTGGAATACGTACCACCCAATTATCGATAATGAATATACTTATAGTGATGGAACAGAAATTAATAACTGGGATGGACGATATAAAGGAATTATTACTATTAGAGAAGCTTTAGTCGATTCTCGTAATATTCCAGCTTTAAAAACATTCCAAAGTGTTAAAAATTCGCAAATAAGAGAATTTGTTGAAGGATTAGGCCTTTCACCTGAAGTAGCAAGTAATGGTAAATTACACGAAGCTCATGCGATTGGTGGTTATACAGGTGAATCACCACTTACTGTAGCTGGAGCTTATGCGGCATTTGCTAACGAAGGTGAATATATCGAACCACATAGCTTTACTAAAGTTGTCTTTGATGCTGATGGTTCAACTTACGAAAATGAAATTGAGAAAAATCAAGTTATGAGTGAAGAAACAGCTTATATGGTTTATGATATGTTAGTTGATACTGGGCAAAATGCTTTAGGTCGTTATAGTAATATTAACGGCGCTGAATTTGGAGCAAAAACTGGTACGACAAACTATGATGAAGAAACTTTAGAAAAATATAATTTACCAAGTAATGCTGTAAATGATTTATGGGTTGCTGGTATTAACAAAGATTATTCTATTGCCGTATGGTATGGTTATGATAATATTAATGAAGGACATAACTACTTTGGTTCAAGTCAAAACTCAAGACTATTCCAAACGGTTGCTAAAGAATATTTTAGTTCAGATGCCAAGATTGAAAGACCAGATAGTATTGTCGAAGTTACGGTTGAAAGATACTGTGCAACGCCACTTCTTCCAAGTGACAATACGCCTGATAATATGAAAACAACTGAACTATTTAAGAAAAGTAGTCAACCTACTGAAGTATCAGCTAGATATGCTACTTTAAGTGATGTAACAAATGTTAAAGCTTCTGTTTCTGGTAATAAAGCTACTATTTCTTGGAAAGGTATTAGTACTCCACAAGCTTTAAGTAGTAGTTATTGGAAACCGTTTGTGGAAAAAGCCTTTAATGTAGCTAGCGACCAAAACACTTATTTAAATTATATAATGGGTGTTAACAATACTCAATTAGGTAATTTAGTTTATAAAGTTTATTTAAAAACAAGTAGTGGTGAACGATTACTTACAACTACTTCTGATACATCAGCTACAGTTAATATAACAACTGACTCACCAACATTTATTGTTAGAGCTGGATATTCTAATTATGGAGGTTCTGATAGTAAAGGTGTTGAAACTAAAGTTGATTATGATTATGCTGACGCTAGTGATGTTGAAGTAACTTTAGAAGGAAATAGAAATGTAAGTTTAAGTGTTGGAGAAAGTTATACTGAACCAGATAATCCTATTAAAGCTACTTTAGATGGTGAAGATATTACTGATGAAGTTACTGTTAGTAAAACAATTACTGATGCAACTGGAACGGCTGCCCAAATATCAGATATAGGTACTACGCCTAATACTTATACTATTACTTATAAGGTTTCTTATCAAGGAGTTCTTGTTAATACATTAGAAAGAACTATTACTGTTAGTTAAGGATGCTAAAAAGCATTCTTTTTTTATATATTAAAAAAACTGATAAAATATTATATTAATAAATTTTCTATTGTAATATCTTTTCTCATACTTATACCAATTCCTTTTTATTATGAGATAATATAAGTATATCAAAAAGTCATAAATAGTTATTAAAGTGATGACATTTTAACTTTAACATATTTATGACTTTTTATTTTAACATTTATAAAAGGAGAAAGACAATGTCCATGTATAAGAAAAGATTTACTAAATTAACAACTGCTGATTTTGCTAATGTATTTTTAAATTTTGATGATAATGATGAAATGGTAAAAAGAACTATTAGAAGTGAAGCTTTTGAAGATGGAATAACTAAAGGTAAAACAGAAGAAAAATTAAAAACAGCTAATAAATTAGCCGTATTTTATAATGTAAGTTTAGATTATTTACTAGGTCTTTCACAAACAAGCAATAAAGTTAAAAATAATATTGATTTAAACATACTCTCAAAAAGGCTAAAAAAATTAAGAAAAGATAATAATCTTAATCAAAAAGATTTAAGTAATATAATTAAATTGCCTCAAACCACATATTCTAATTATGAAAGAGGATATAGAATAATTACCACATATAAACTAATTACCGTATGTAAATTTTATAATACATCAATGGATTACTTAACAGGTAAAACCAACATAAAAGATTTAGTTGTTGGCTAATTTTTTTATATATTTTCTAAAATGAAGTAAACTTCATTTTGGGATTTTCATAAACCTTTAACAAAGTATAACTTTTAACATTATAAGCATTAGCAAATTCAATTAATTTTTTTGAGTCTGGTATAATTTCACCTTTTTCATATTTCAGGGACTGACATATTAAGTAGTTTTCCAGCTTCTTTAAGTGATAAATTATTAAATAATCTAACTCTTTTTAAAATCTTTCCAATTTCTAGGTTTATATTTTAACATAAAAAAACTCCATCAACTATGGAATTTACAAATATCTCTTAATTTACAATTTTCACATTTAGGATTTCTAGCAGTACAATAATATCTTCCAAATAAAACTAATTGATGATGAAGTCTTGCTAAACTTTCCTTGGGGAATTTTTTCATTAATTTTTGTTCAATAATTAAAGGGGTATCCCCTTCTTTAGCAATTCCTAATCTAATACTAACTCTAGCTACGTGAGTATCGACAGCAATACAAGGTTCATTAAATAAATTACTTAAAACCACATTAGTTGTTTTTCTTCCTACTCCTGGTAAACTTTCTAAATACTCTCTATTATTAGGAACTTTTCCACCATAATCTTCTTCTATCTTTTTAGCTATTTCAATAACATTTTTAGCCTTTTTATTAAATGTACCTATGGGTTTTATAATTTTTATAATATCATTAATATTAGCTTTACTTAAAGCTTTAGTACTAGGATATTCTTTAAATAATATTTCCGTTACCGAATTAACCCTTTTATCTGTTGTTTGGGCACTTAACATCGTTGCTAATAATAATTCATAATCTTTTGTATAATTAAGCTCACATCTAGGATTTGGGAATAATTCATCCATATAATCACTAATCACCTTCATTGAGCCAATCATAATCAAACACTTCCTTTGCTTGCTTTTTCTCTTTTTTATTTTTAATTTTTAAATCGTCTGGTTCTTTTATTCCCTTTTTCTGCCATTCATATAATATTTTATCAATATATCTTAAATTAGTTACGCCATTATAAACCGCTTCCTTTAAAGCCGCTAGTATTAAATCTTCACGAAAGCCTTCATCAATATAAGCACCAATAATTTCATATTCCATCGGACTTAAAGTCCTTCCGAATTCTTTTTCAAAATCATCATAAATACTAGTAGTTACTTCTTCTTTTTCATTAATTAAAATAAGGGCGAGTTTATTATAAAGCTCATCTAAACAAACATATTCTTCACATATATTATTGTTAGTTATCTTTTTTAATTTTAAAATATCTTTTTTAGTTAAATTATCAATTAAAGTTAAAACTTTATTTGGCTTTAAAGATAATTCTTTACAAATACGTTCGATATCAAAATCATTATTCCCCAAAAAATAAATAACTAAAATTAATTCTTCCGCTGTTATATTTAATTTTTTGTAACTACCCAATAACAGTTTAGGCACGATAATGCCATCTTTTAATGTTTCAATTACTTTATTAACCATACTACCACCCATATCCATTATAAATATAAATTTACCGCTTGGCAAGAGGAACAATTAAAATATTATACCCTTCACTATTTAATTTTAAAATCGTAAACCCTTCAGTACTAACAATATGGCTATCAATCCACGACTCATTAATAAGACCTAAATACTCATCATTAATATTTTCATCATAAAAAACAGTTAATATTTTTTCATCTACTTCAAATTCTTTATCAAGTTCTAGTAAATAAACAAAATCACAGTTCATTACTTCCGCTTTATTTTTAACAATACATAAGTTATAATCATCAATTTTCATTGTAATATAATCATCTTTACTAATATAAATATCATCATTATAACCTAAACTATCCTTAAGAAATGAAATATTAGGGTTAACATTAAAAATCTCTAAACTATCCTTAAGTTCTTCTTTGTTTTCTAATTTAATTAAAAATAATTTACTGGACTTTTCTCTATCAACTAATAAGGAAATATTGTCCTTTTGTTTTAAAAAAACAATACTAGTTTCATCTTCTTTTGTTCTTAAATCGATTCGTTTAGCTGTATAAGCTTTTGTATCAAAATGAAGTAAAACAATAATTAAAGTAACAACTAAAATTATAATTTTTTTCATAAAAAAACACCCTATTAAAAGGTATGTTTTACTTATAATTATTAGTAATATATTCTACAATGTTTTTATTTTTATTTTTTAACTTTCCATCTAATATTTTAGTTTCTAAATCACCAATAATTTCTTTTAAAAATGACCCCGGACTTTTATCTAAAATTTCACATATTGCGGCTGGTTTAATATCAATATCAAGTCGGCTATGAATGGGCATTTTAGCATAAATTTCATTAATTTCTTTTTTCGAAATATCTTGAAGTTCCGCAGCTAAAGAACACTCATATAAACCATATTTATATAAAACATGAACATCTAATATATCTTTGTCTTGTAATTCGCATAAAGTTTTAATAGTTTCTCGCTCATTAGCACTAAAATTATATTTATCTAAAGCATTAAGCTGACTCCAAGTGGCAATCATGGATGGCGTTACTTTAGCATCTCTTAAAGCAGGAATATCTAAAGCATCACAAAGTTTTAATTCTATTAATAATTTTATTCCATACGCTTTATTAGAACTCGCAAAAATTCTATCTAATTCGCTTTTTTTGCGCTCTTTTGAGATCTTTTTAAGTAAATAGCCATATTTCTTAATATAAGCTTTCAAAACAGGCTCTAGTTCAAAATCTAAAATAGTAGCAAATCTAATAGCTCTTAAAATCCGTAAAGCATCTTCTTTTAATCTAATTTTCGGGTCGCCAACCATTCTAATTATCTTGTTGTCTAAATCTTTAACTGCCTTAAGCATATCTATTCTTTGTCCATCTTTATCAATACATAAAGTATTTATCGTAAAATCGCGCCTTTTAATATCTTCTTCTAAAGAAGGCGTATAAGTAATATCAACTGGCCGGCGAAAATTACTATATTTATTTTCTTTTCTGAATGTTGTAATCTCAAACCGCACTTTTTCATACATTAAGACAACCGTTCCATACTCAACATTACTAGTTACAATATCAGGAAAAATTTGCATTATTTCCCGTGGCCGGGCATCGGTACAAATATCGACATCTTTTGAACTACGTTTTAAATATAAATCCCGGGGATATCCTCCGACAATATAAGCTTTATAGCCAAAGCTGGTTATTTTATTAATTAATTTAAGGGCTGTATTATACATATTTTTATAGTAAAAAAAGGCATATAGCCTAATTTACTGCATCTTTTAATTTAGCACCAGCTTTGATAGAAACAGCAACTCTAGCTGGAATAGTAACAGCTTCACCAGTTCTTGGATTACGTCCTTGACGAGCTTCTTTCTTTTGAGTAGCAAAAGTACAGAAACCAGTTAAAGCTACTTTACCTTCTTCTTTTAATCCTTCTACGATTCCATTCATCATTGCATCTAAAGCTCTTGTAGCATCAGCTTTAGTAAGACCTGTTTCTTCAGCAATATAATTTACTAACATTTGTTTTGTCATTTTAATACCTCCTATTATATTGTTAAGCTATGTTGCTTACATTTACAGGATACCATTTTTATAAGGAAAAATCAATATATTTCCTTATATTTTTTTAGATTATGTCTATTTTTTTGTATTTTATGCTTAAA
>CALVRT010000061.1 GCA_944358735.1 uncultured Bacilli bacterium
AAACTATTGATGATTATGATTTTTCTTTTCAACCATCTGTTAGTGAAAATCAAATAAAGGAATTATGTAGTTTATCATTTATTGAAAATAAAGAAAATATAATCTTTATTGGAAATTCAGGTGTTGGTAAAACACATTTAGCGACTGCGATTGGTATAGAGGCAGCTAAACATAGAAATAGTGTTTATTTTATAACTTGTCATAATTTAATTACCAAATTAAATAAAGCACAAAAAGAAAATAGATTAGATAAACAATTACAACATTTAGCCCAATATAAATTATTAATAATAGATGAAATCGGTTATTTACCAGTTGATCACCAAGGATCAAATTTATTTTTCCAGCTTATAGCAAGAAGATATATGAAAAAATCAACTATCGTTACAACTAATATGCCTTTTTCAAGATGGGGTGAAGTGTTTAGTGATAATACTCTAGCTAGTGCAGTATTAGATAGATTACTTCATTATTCACACATAATAAGAATTACCGGAAATTCATATAGAATAAAAGATAAAATAACTGAATCAGATTCAAGAACAAATAAATATAACGAATGATTTTATGCCGAGAAAACTTTTGATAAGTAAAGAAATATTTTTTACCATCAAGGAGTTTAATGATTGTTGTTTTCATTTTGGAAAATAACAATCACTTAAACGACTATAAAAAAATAAAAATATTTCTGCTTATCAAAAGGAAATTGGAATAAAAAAATGAGTGAAATATATTCACCCAAAGTACTCAAAATTGTGACATTTTAACAATGACATTTTTGTGACATTTGATATTGACATTTACATTTATAGTGATAATTCAAATGGATCGTTTTTAAGACCTGTTCCACTTGTTATCTTAACTGATGATTGCAGATTGATTGATGGGCGCACACCATTCGTGTAGCCAGACGGACTAAAGCTGTTCGCGCTGCCGCTGCCGCTGACACTCCATACGTCCGAGGAAGTATATGGAGTTATTAACCACATAATACTTGATGAAGAATAACCACTTTCTTGTTGACTGGCAAACATCTCCCCATATCTTGGAAGTCCAACATAGCCGGTCCAAGTACTAGTTGTTTTGGCACAATCTGCGGTTGTGACTGTATTACTTGCAGTCGCACAAATAGCACCTTTATAACTACTACTAGTTATGCCCAAATAATACGTTCCTTCGACTAACATATTTTTATAAGTTTCACTGATGGAGTTATACCACGTATTATTCAAATAATAATCCCAGTAGGTATCCCTATCTCCATTTCCAAAGGTTACACTGCTTGAAAAATTCTTATCCATTGTTGTACCACTTTCATTTCTTATATAATCCATTTTATTTAATTTGGTAGTGTTATTTTCAATTCCAACAATTCGATATAGGTCTCCATCAAAATTTACATATTCTCCACTTACTCTTGTATTCAATAGAGTTGTTCCTGCTGTTCCTTTATCCCCACTTATTGTATATGGATCACTACTTGTGCCCGATCCACCACTTATTGTGATTCCTGATTGCAGATTAACAGATGGGCGCACACCAAGCGTGTCGCCAGACGGACTACTGCGGTTCGCGCTGCCGTCGTTGAGGACATACCATACGTCCGAGGAAGAAATAGGATTCAACATCCACCAACAATAGCCGTTATTTAAATAGCCATTATTATAACCATACGTGCCAATATTTTGATAACTCTTATAGTATTCATAACTATTTAAAAGCCCGACTGGGGAAGTTACCATAGTTGTTTCCGGTAGTTTAGTACTTACACTACTAGTTTGGGTAGCATTCCAACTAGCTTCCGTCACGATAACATTTTCATAGTTATATAAAGTACTCAAAAAATCTTCATTTAACCATTGATATATATAGGAACTGTTACTTGGTTCCGTATAGAAATTAACATTGCTTCCATATCTTATTGTTGTTATATTATCATCGGTTATCATTTTCATTGTCCCATTTGGGTAGATTGCTGTTATTCGCCAAAGTTTACCACTATACCAGACATAATTAAAATCGATACAATTCTTTGTCCCTGAGATATAAGTTATGCCATCTTCTTCGACATAAGTTTTACAAGTTGCATTTTTTTCTTCAATCACATTACTTAATAAGGAAGACAAGGATTTATTTGTATCATTATAAGCATATAAATTGACTTTAAAAGTAAAAGTTTGACTAACGGTATTTTGTTCATAAGTACTATCTAACCAGACGTAAAGGCGATAGTTCTTCGAAAAAGTTCCGGATTGATTGCCCGTATAAATAACTCTTCCACTTGGAGCACTTGGATAAGTTGTATAATCTAAACTAGAATAAATACTTGGTCCAGCAACTCGGTTATTATTATCATCTGTTAAATAAACTTTGATATAATCACTGGCTAAAGTATTATTTAACTCTTCAGTTAAATAAATTTCGTATGATATAGCTTGATCATTACTTCCTACTTCTCCAGATACTGTAAAATCAATATAAGTTAATCTATCTAAATTAGCAAGAGCATAAGTATCACTAATTGGATAAGCATTTGTAAAACTTACAGAATTAGTTCCTGACTCAAAAATTGCACTTATTCTATTACTTGTTAAAACAAAAGCCTCAACACTTTTCGAATAAGTAAAAAAAGCATAAGTAGAGCCCAATAAAATAAGAATTAAGGAAACTATTCCAATTATTAAAAGAGTTTTTTTCTTTTTTAAATTATCTTTCATATTATTACCATTCTTTCTATTAAAATAATAACAAAAAATAAATACTTTTTCAAGTACTT
>CALVRT010000062.1 GCA_944358735.1 uncultured Bacilli bacterium
AGAAAAGATTTACTAAATTAACAACTGCTGATTTTGCTAATGTATTTTTAAATTTTGATGATAATGATGAAATGGTAAAAAGAACTATTAGAAGTGAAGCTTTTGAAGATGGAATGACTGAAGGAATTTCTAAAGGTAAAACAGAAGAAAAACTAAAAACAGCTAAAAATTTACTAAAATCTGGTATATCAGAAAAAATTATAAGTGATGCTACCGGACTTTCAAAAGACGAAATTAATGCCATTAAATTAGCTAATTAAATAAACTAGTTTAAAATAAAAAGTGACACAAGATAAAAAGCACCTTAAGCGGGTGCTTTTACTTTAATATTTTCATCATACATTTTTACAACACTACTATATTTATCATATAAACGTTTATAATCACTATTATAATCAGTATTCATTTTGCTAAAAGGTATTACTTTAAAATCATACCATTTACTTCCTTTTTTATAATAATTGTAAAGTAGTTCATTATTTAAATTTTCTAAAGTAATACTTGTTTTCTTTCCTTTGGTTTTTTTGACAATATCAACACTTGTCATTAATTCAACCATAGTATTATAATCATTATTTGTACTTTGAGCAGAAATAAAGTTGCCTAAAGAATAAATAACTAAAGTATCATCGATAAAAGTAATTGGTTCTATTATATGAGGATGTGTACCAATAATAATATCAACACCTAAAGATGCTAAATATTCAGCTTGCCTTTTTTGTTCAGCACTTGGCTCTGTTTGATACTCCGTACCCCAGTGCATTGACACTAATAAAACATCGACTTTATCCCGAACCTTTTCAACATCACTTTTAACCTTTTCATCACTATAAAGGTTAACTAAATAATCTTTACCTTCGGGAACTGAAATTCCATTAGTACCATAAGTATAAGCTAAAAGTGTATAAGTAATATTATTTTTTTCAAATATTTCTATTTCATCAGCTTCTTCTTCACTACAGTAACTACCAGCAGATAAAACATTTTCTTTACTATTCCAATATTCACAAGAATTTATTACAGCTGTTTCTCCTCTATCTAAAGTATGATTATTAGCTAAACTAACTAAATTAAAGCCAGCATCTAGCATTGCGTCACCAAACTCCTGTGGACTATTAAATGTAGGATAATCAGAAAGGCCAATTGAAGTTCCCCCTAAAATACTTTCTTGATTATAAAAAGCTAAATCATAATTCTCGACAATTGGTTTAATTAGCTCTAATTGACTAGTAAAATCATAAGTACCATTTTTATAGCCATCGTTATAAAGAGAACTATGTAGTAAAGCATCCCCAACCATTACTAAACTAAGTTTATTTGTTTCTTCTTTTATTTCGGATTTTTCAGTTTTTGTTTCATCTTTTGTTTCTGGCTTGTCCACTAATCTCGTTAAAAAGAAAATGGCTAAAGCCCCTATTATTACAGCTAAAATCACTACTACTATTTTTTTCATTATTCACAAACTCCACCATTATTTTCAATATAATTATTTAAAGCTTCTTTAGCTTCTTCATTAGTCGTTGTACTAGTAAAATAAGTACCATTTAGTTCATCAATTGTAGATGAGCTTTGTTTTTCACCATCTATTGTTAAACTTTCAATTATTCCATCTTTTAAAGTATAAACTTCTTCAAGGCCATTATTTTGACAAGTTACTTCTTCACCACTTGTGCACCCTGAAAGCAATAAAGCTAAACCACCTAATAATAATACTTTCCTCATTTTCTCACCTCCTACATTAAAGGCGCGAAAGCCTTTAGTATTTGCATCCATAATTTATATAAATAATTGGCTTTTTTCTTCTTTATTTTAACTTTTTGACTCTCATCAATTGTTTTCAAAAAATCCTCTTTAACATCATTAATCATTTTACTCATATAAAGCCAAACGCCACATTCAAAATGTAAATATAAACTACGATAATCTAAATTAACCGTTCCAACTGTTACATATTCATCATCAACAATAAAAGTTTTAGAATGAATAAACCCCGGAGTATATTCATAAATTTCCACACCAGCTTTTATTAATTCTTCATAATAAGTTTTAGTCACCATATTGACAATCTTTTTATCAGGTATACCTGGAGTAATTATTTTAACTTCAACTCCATTTTTAGCAGCCAATTGTAAAGCCGTACTCATCTCATTACCAATAATTAAATAAGGCGTTGTTATATAAATGTATTTTTTAGCTTTACTTATCAAATTTAAATATATATTTTCCCCAACGGCTTCATTATCCCAAGGATTATCATCATAAGGCGCGACATAACCATCTAAATAAAATTCACCTTCTTTATTTTGATAGTTTAAAAAATTACTATCTGTTTTATTAATGTAATTCCACATTGCTAGAAATTGAATAGTTAAACTCCAAACCGCATCGCCTTTTAACATAATTCCATTATCTTTCCAATAACCAAATTTAGAGCCTTTGTTAATATATTCGTCGGCTATATTAATACCACCAGTAAAACCAACCTTACCATCGATAACGACGATTTTCCTATGGTCACGATTATTAACTCGGTTTCTTAAAAAAGGAACAAATTTATTAAAAGAACAAGCTTTAATCCCATAACTTTCTAACTCTTTATAGTATTTACCAGGAAGGGAGAAAATACACCCTAAATCATCATAAATAAATCTTACTTCAACGCCTTCTTTTACTTTTTCTTTTAAAATTTCTAAAATACTACTCCACATTTCACCAGGTTTAACAATAAAAAATTCCATAAAAATAAACTTTTTAGCCTGTTTTAAATTTTCCTTTAAGGTTTCAAAATAATCAGTTCCATCTTTTAAATAGTTAGCCTGTGTATTTTGATAAATATAATTATGTGCCCATGACTGAATATAACTAGCTTGCAGAAAAGCATCCTTGTTTTCCATTTTTAATTTTTCCATTACCTCAATATCTTGCCGCGCATATTTAGCTTCACGGTAATAAATTTCCATTAATCTTTTCCGCTCGTGTTTGCCAAGCTGACTACCACCAAATACTAAATAAATGATAATTCCTAACATAGGAACAATCAATAAAACTACTATCCAGGCAATTTTATAACCCGGATTAGAATTACCACCAATGATATAAAAAGCCATTAAAATTCCTAATATTTCACTTAAAATATAATAATATATATAATAATCATTAATATCAAGAACTAATGATAAAATAAAATATATTTGTAAAATAATTAAAAAAGCAACAATAAACGCTCGGTGCGTTATTACGTTTAATATTTTTTTTAACATCTTAACCTCACCCTAATAACATTATACTCTATTTTATGAAAAAATAAAAGAAAAAGCCCGATTATTCGGACTCTTCATATTTATTTGATAAAGTTATTTTAACTTCACCAGTTACCGTATCACCAGCTTTAATACTTTGACTGGTAACATAGCCATAACCATCTATTTGATATTCATAGTCTAAAGCATCCATTAAATTAATAACTTCACTCCTAGAATATCCAGTTAAATCAGGCATTTTTCCTTTATCACCATTAGTAATTAAGAATACTTTATCATAAGATAAAACTTTACTATCCTTTTTAGGATATTGGTCGATTACTTTATCACCACTACCAATAGTAATAACTTTTATCTTGTCAGCTTCTAGTTCAGCTTTAACAATATCAGTCTTTTGATTAGTATAAGAATCTAATGTTATAAGCTTAACTTCATCTTCTTCACTACTATTATCACTAAACATATTTCTATATTTAGCAATATTCTTCATTAAATTATTAACAGCATCACTAACAGTAATTGACGAACCAACATTTGGTTGTTTTACAGCCGCATAAATAATAATTTCTGGGTCATCTTTTGGATACATACCAGCAAAGGAATAAATGTAGTTAGTATCACCAGTTAAATATCCACCTCTTTTATCATCATATATTTGAGCGGTACCAGTTTTACCAATAACATCAAAACCATCTATTTTATAACGTCTTCCAGAAGCAGCAGGGTCATCACTATTAACGACATTATACATTAAATCTTTGATTGTATTAATAGTATTTTGGCTAACTATTTGCTTACTTTCTTCAACCTTTCTTTTATAAGTCGTTTCTCCAGTATTCACATTAACTATTTTTTTAACGACATGTGGTGTTAGTTTTTTTCCATTATTAGCAATTAAAGTTAAGGCTTGAAGGTGCTGGATAGCTGTAGTATTTATACCTTGTCCAAAAGCCGCATTAGCAACTTCAACCGGATATTTAAAATCAAGGTCACCAGCAACTTCTCTGGCTAAATCAACACCAGTTAAAGTACCAAAGCCATAATCTCGAAGACAAGCTTTCAAATCATCACGGCTAATAAATTTATCTATCATATTAACCACACCAACGTTACTAGAGTATTCATAACCCTTATCAAAAGTAATTGTTCCCCAACCTGTATTATTCCAGTCTCTAATTGTCGCATCGGCAACATCTATTGAACCTGATTTAAAGGTTTCCCCGCCGTTATATGTACCCTTTTCCATCGCACACATATAAGTATAAGTTTTCATTGTTGACCCTGGTTCAAAAGCATAAGAAACTAAAGGGTTTTCATAACTAGTAATATCTCTTGTATTAGGGTTGAATGAAGGAATTGAACCTGACGCTAGAATATCGCCGGTTTTCGCATCCATAACTCCAATAACAGCCCACTCTGGGTCAAATCTTTCAGCTATATTAGATATTTCGGTTTCAACAAATCTTTGAATTGAAGAATCTAAAGTTAAATAAATATCACTACCATCTAAAGCATCGGTTCTTGTTTCTGGCGTATCAGGAATCCTATATCCAAACCGGTCTTGTTGATAAGATAAATAACCATCTGTACCTTTTAATAAGTCATCATATTTAGCTTCAATACCAAGTTCCCCATCAATACTAGTAACAATTTTTCCATTAACTTCCTTTTCATTGGTTTTGGCATAACCTAAAATATAAGAAGCAAAATTACCATTAGGATAATAACGTTTATAATCTTCTTCAAAATCAATACCATCAAGTTCTAGTTCTTCAATTTCACTTTTTTTAAGTTCAGTAATATTTTTACCAATATTACCAAGCTCGACTTGATATTTACCATCTTCTTTACCTTCTTCTAGTCTTTTTTTAATATCGGCTTCATCGCCTTCAAGAGCTACGGCCAAAGCTTTAGCTGTACTTTCAATATTTTTTACGTAATTACCTTCTTTACGTTCAGGGTCAAGATACGCAATTAAGGTGTAAGAAGTTACATTTTGAGCAAGGATATTTCCTGTAGCATCAAATATTGTTCCTCTTTTTGCTGTCAAAACTCTTGATACGGTATTACGATTAGAAGCAAATTCTTTTAAATTTATTCCATTAACGGTTGGCGACAAAGCTAAATAAATATATCTTACAAACAATATAAAAATAAGCACGAAAAAAACAAAAAAGATTATTTGCGGAAATTTCCAAGTTTTTCTTCTTTGTTTTTTCTTCACTTATTTCACCTTCTTTATTCGTCAATAACAACTATATTATCATTATTATACGCTAGTCCCATATCTTTGACAACATCACTAACGTTTTCAAATGAAGTAAGTTCATTAACTTTCATTGTCAAACTTTCATTAGTTTTTTCTTGGTTATCAATATTATAATTCATCTCTTCAATACTCATTTTCATTTCACCAATAAACGCACCACAAAAGATTTTTAAAGAAATAGTAAATACAAGGGCGATAACGCCATACATATATAATAGTCTTTCACCTTTTGTGATTTTTATTTTTGCACTTTTCTTTCTAGCCATCTTATCTAACCCTTTCTATTACCCGAAGCCTTGCACTTCTAGCACGGTAATTTTCTTCTATTTCTTCTTTTGTCGGTGTAAGAGAAGCAATCACTTTATATTTTGGTAAATATTTATCAGGAATAATGGGCATCCCCGAAAGTTCCTTTGGTAATGTACTAACCTCTTTAAAAATATGCTTACAAATGCGGTCTTCCAAAGAATGAAATGTAATAACACATATCCTACCGCCAACACTAATAATATCTAAAGCATCATTTAAAGCTTTTTCAAAGACACCAAGTTCATTATTAACTTCAATTCTAATTGCTTGAAAAACTTTTCGGGCGGGATGCCCTTTTCGGCGGTATTTTTCAGGGACACTTTCTTTAATAATTTCCGCAAGCTCTAAAGTTGTTTTAACAGGTCTGTTCTTTATAATGTTTTTGGCAATACTTGAAGCATATTTTTCTTCACCATATTTATAAAATATTTCTATTAGTTTTTCATAAGGATACCCATTAACAACATCATAAGCGCTTAAACTTTGACTAGTATCCATTCGCATATCTAAAGGGGCATCTTTATGAAAACTAAATCCTCTTTCAGCATTATCAAGTTGGGGAGAAGATACTCCTAAATCAAACAAAACCGCATTAGGAGTTTTTCTTTTATTCATTTCTTTTTTTAAGTTTTCAAAATTAGTATGAATGATTTCATAATTATTACCAATTTTCTTTAATTTTTCATTAGCATTTTCAATAGCTATTTTATCTTGGTCAAAAGCATAAAGAAAACCATCTTTTATATTTTTTAATATTAAAGAGCTATGGCCACCATAACCTAAAGTACAGTCAACGACAATACTGTTTTTATTTAAATTTAAATATTTAACCGCTTCTTCTAATAAAACAGTATTATGCATCAAACTTACTCATAAATAAATTATCGGCCATATCTGATAAATTATCTTCATTTTCGGTAATAAAATTATTCCATCTTTCTTGGCTCCAGATTTCTAAACGGTCACCAACCCCGATGATTGTGCAGTCTTTTTGCAGGTCAGCATATTTAATTAGTGGTTGTGATAAATTAATTCGTCCTTGTTTATCAAACTCCATTTTACTAGCGCCTGATAAAAAGAAACGCATAAAGTTACGGGCATCTTTAACATTAGGTAAATTTTTATAACTTTGAACAAGTTCTTCCCAGTCATTCGTTTTATAAACAAATAAGCAGCCATCAAGACCTCTAGTTACAACAAACTGTTCACCTAGTTCATACCTTATTTTTGAAGGGATTGTTAATCTGCCTTTATCATCCATTGTATGATGATATTCACCCATAAACACATTTATCACCCACTTTCCCCCACTTTGTAACACTGTACACCATAATTTTACTATCTAATTATATTTTTGTAAATAGTTTTGGGAAAGTTTTTTTAAGAAAAAATGTCAATTTTACACAGAAAAAAACTAATAAATAGATAATTTCTAAATATTAGTTAAAAAAGCACGGCCAGCCCGAGAAAAGCGACGGGTAAATTAGGCTAGCCGTGGTGTTTTATTTATAGTATATAATCATAGATACTATATACTTATTATATATTCAATTATATATATTAAATTGTAAGGACAAATTATCCAGAATTAGTGATAATATCAAGTCATTTCAATTCCATCTGGAACTTCTGTATCAGCTTGAACTGTTTCGGCAAATGCTTTGGCCGGAGTATTGACTAAAGCACCCGCTAATAATACTGAAAAAAATTTACAATTTAACTTATATTTTTTCATTACACGCTCCTCCTTAATTGCCTTATATACTAGCACACTTCCACTAAAAAAGCAAATTCATATGAACTTACTCTTTAAATTTAAACTTATTAACTAACTTGTCACAAACACCAAAATAGAAATTAAACATCATAAAGGCAATCATTCCAAGAATCGCTAGTAAGATAAGTAAATTAGGCGTTAATATAACAAGTGAAAATAACGTTCTAAACCCAACAATAAATATTACAAAAATTGTAATTAAGAAAACAAATAAAACTCTTCTTAAAAGATTAAAAGGAACAGATATCCGGTATAAAAGCATAAATCCTGTAAAGCCTGTTAAAATAACAGCTAAAGTTGATACTTCCTCTGGAGATAATCTAATAATGCTAGGTAAAACACTTAATATAACAATATTGGAAACAATTGTTAAAGCGGTAGGCAGTGATTTCTTTAAAACATTAATAATAATTCTTCCATTAATCCGCTCATTATTTGGTTCAAGAGCCAAGATAAATGATGGAATTCCAATCGTTACTACACTAGTTAAGGTAAGCTGAATGGGAATAAAAGGATATTCTCTATCTAAAAATAAGAATATTAAAGCAAGAAGTGTTGCGTAAGTCGTTTTACAAAGAAATAATGATGAAGAACGCTGCAAGTTATTAATACTTCGTCTTCCTTCGGCTACAACTTTTGGCATAGCTGAAAAATCAGAATCTAGTAATACAATTTGCGAAACATTACGAGCTGCATCACTACCACTATTCATAGCCACACTACAATCAGCTTCTTTTAAAGCTAAAACATCATTAACCCCATCCCCCGTCATTGCAACGGTATGTCCTTTTGCTTTTAAGGCCATAATTAAAGCTTTTTTCTCACTAGGTTTAACTCTTCCAAAAACGTTATACTCATCAGCAATTTCTTCAATTGGTTTATTATTTCTTGATAAATCAATGTATTTTACATTAGAAAGCCCAACCTTTTTAGCTACACCTGCCACCGTTTCTGGATTATCGCCAGATATTAATTTAATATCAACGCCTTGCTCTTTAAAGTATTCAAGAGTCATACGGGCTTCTGGTCTTATTTCATCACTGATTAAGACAAGGCCAAGCGGTACAATATCATCTGGTAAAGTATCCGTTAAAACTTTTTTTGATTTTGCTAACAAAACCACCCGGTTATCTTCAGTAAACTCATCTAAAAGTTTTTTTAATTTAGCTTTCGGACAAACTATTTCTGGAGCTCCCAAAATATAGCTCACTTCATTAAAAGAAATTCCCGACCATTTTCTTTGCGACGAAAAAGGAACTATTTTTTTTACCGCTTCCTTATTCTTTTTCGCATATTTCTCACTTATAGCTTCCATCGTTTGGTTATCACTAGCCATATGATAACTCATTAATCCTAAAGCCATTTCTATTTCCCCTTTAGAAACATTTTCAAGTGGTAATACATCATTAACTTTCATTACCCCTTTAGTTAAAGTCCCCGTTTTGTCTAAACAAATAGTATCAACCCTAGCAAGCGTTTCAATACAATAAAGTTCCTGCACCAAAACCCTTTGTTTAGCGAGTCGCATAACGCTAATAGCTAAAACAGTACTAATAAGTAAAACTAACCCTTCTGGTATCATACCAATTAATGAAGCAACAGTACTAACAACGGCATTTTTAAAGGTATGACCTGGTAAATTTAATTGATGCATAAACATTAATATTCCAAGGGGGATAATAAAAATAGAAATACCTTTAATAATTTTTTTAATAAAATTCATAATTTCAGAATTAGCCTTTTTTATATATTTAGCTTCAGCCGATATTTTAGCGGCATAATTATCAGCACCAACGTGAATAGTTTTACAGTAACACCAGCCACTAACAATATAACTACCAGATAATAATTCATCACCAGCGCATTTCGTTACTGATTCACTTTCGCCAGTAATTAATGATTCATTAACTAAAACTTCGCCGGATAAAATTTGACTATCCGTCGCGATTTGGCTACCGGCTTTTAACCGGCAAACATCACCTAATACAATATCATTAATACCAATTTCTTGTTCTTTACCGTCCCTAATAACGGTCACTTTAGCCACATTAAGTAACGATATTTTATCAACGATTATTTTACTTCTGATTTCTTGAATAGTACTAATTAACGTATTACAAATAACAACCCCTAAAAAAAGTAAATTTTTATATTCACCGACTAAAAAAATAGCTAGTCCAAGTCCAAGATTAAGAAAGTTAAATAAAGTTAAAAAATTGGTAGCAATTATAACCTTAATACTTTTAGTATTAACATCAGCTTTATAATTGACAAGACCTTTATTAGTTCGATTTAAAACTTCCTCGCTTGTTAAACCAGTTACTTTCATATAAAACCTTCTTTCATTAATTATTGTAACATTAATGACTTTTTTTGTAAATTACATTTTCGTAAGAAAAAAGCTTTAGAATTTAGCCTAAAGCTACATCTAAAACCATCATTAAAACAAAGCCAAAGGCCACCCCAATTGTTCCAATATTAGAATGTTTACCAGCCTGGGCTTCGGGGATAAGTTCTTCCGTTACTACATAAATCATTGCCCCAGCTGCAAACGCTAATAAATAAGGTAAAATAGGAACAACTAAACTAGTCAGCATTATAGTTATAACCGCGGCTACGGGTTCAACAATACCGGATAAAGTACCATAAGCAAATGATTTTGATTTACTTGCTCCCGCACTCCTAAGTGGCATAGAAATAATCGCCCCTTCAGGAAAGTTTTGAATCGCAATACCAATTGTTAAAGCTAAAGCCGCCGCCACACTGATTTCTGTATTTCCGGTCAGTAACCCAGCAAACACTGTTCCAACAGCCATCCCTTCAGGAATATTATGGAGGGTTACAGCGAGTGTTAACATTGTCGTCTTTTTCAAGCTTTTTTTCGGACCTTCCGGTTCTTCGCTATTAAGATGAAGATGTGGGATAATGTTATCAAGTAGAAGTAAAAAACCAATACCAAGCAAAAAGCCAACAGCCGCGGGTAACCATTTTATCGCACTAGTTGTCATATCAAGTGCGGGAATTAATAATGACCAGACTGAAGCGGCAATCATTACGCCAGAAGCAAAACCTAACAATAATTTTTGAACTTTATGGTTAATTTCTTTTTTCAAGAAAAAACTCATAGATGCCCCTAAAGTAGTCCCAACAAAAGGTATTAACAAACCAATTATAACTGCATTAATGTTTTCCATTTTTCTCTCCTTCTATAAGTTCTTTTATATGTTCTGTTCCATATTTTAAAATAATGGCAATATGTTCATCGCTAATTTGATAATTAACATTTCTTGAAGTTTTATTTGTTTTTACCACATTTAAGGTGCGCAGGGTTGAAAGCTGATGAGAAACGGCTGACTGGCTAATACCAATAGCTTCAGCTATTTCTTTAACACATTTCTCCCCTTCTAGCAATTGCTTTAATATTTTTAATCTCGTTGGGTCACCAAATAATTTAAAAAATTCACTTAAACTAATTAAAAATTTATCATTATGCATATTTTTTCTCCTTATATGAATATTTGTTCATATAATAGTGTATGCTAAAAAAGGAGATATGTCAATTTAATTTGATTTTTTTTCGTTTATTGTTGATTTTTTAACGTAAATAATAGATAATAAAAAAAGGAGGAATTTTATATGACAAGAGAAGAATATGCTAATATACTTTTGCCCGGTGTTAAACATACGTGGCAAGAATATGAAGAAATGTATCCGGAAAGAAATTTAAAGGAAGGAGCTATTGTTAGTAGATATGCTCCAAGCCCAACTGGTTTTGTCCATATAGGCGCGCTTTTAACTACTTTTATAAACTATAAAATGGCAAGGCAAACTGATGGTGTATTTTATTTGCGGGTTGAAGATACGGACCAAAAAAGAAGTATCGATGATGGCATTAATAGAATTATCGAAGACCTAGCTAAATTCGATATCAAGTTTGATGAAGGAGTTACTAAAGCTGGCGATAAAGGAAGTTATGGCCCTTATACCCAAAGTGAGAGAAAAGATATTTACTGGGCTTTTGCTAAAAAATTAATTGCCGAAGATAAAGCCTACCCTTGTTTCTGCACTGAAGAGGAAAATAAAAATGACAGAGCTGTTCAAGAGAAAAATGGTGAACGTCTTGGATATTACGGTAAGTGGGCCAAATGCCGAAATTTAAGTATGGAAGAAGTTTTAGAAAAAATTAATAATGGTGAAAAGTATATTATTCGTTTAAAATCTAATGGTGATTTTAACAAAAAGTTTACTTTTAAAGACTGTATTAAAGGTAAAGTAGAATTTCCTGAAAGTGATGAGGACATTGTTATTATTAAATCAGATGGCCTTCCTACTTATCATTTTGCCCACGCCGTTGATGACCATTTAATGCGTACTACCCACGTTATTCGTGGTGAGGAGTGGTTTTCTAGTATTCCTAAACATACGCAGTTATTTGTGATGCTTGGTTTTAAGGTTCCAAAATATGCTCACATTTCTCCTTTAATGATTGAAGATAACGGGACAAGAAGAAAAATCAGTAAAAGAAAAGACCCTGAAGCTGCTATTAGTTATTATCACGAAAAAGGTATTCCTAATAAAGCGATTATGCTTTATTTAGAAACCGTTGCCAATTCAAACTTTGAAATGTGGATGGAACAAAACAAGGATAAAAGCACTGATGAATTTATTTTAGACTTTAAGAAAATGAGTACTGGTGGAACGATGTTTGATTATGATAAATTAATCAATATTTCTAAAAATTATATCAGCCGGTTAAGGGCGAGTGAAATTTATGATTTAGCTTTAGAACACGCCAAAACTTATAATGAGAAGTTTGCTAAAATATTAGAAAAATACAAAGACTACAGCACTAAAGTTTTTAATATTGAAAGAGAACAAAAGAAACCTCGTAAAGATATTGCCTACTTTAGCGATACTGAAAATCAAACTTGGTATATGTATGAAGAACTATTTACCCCTACTTCTTATGAGTGGCAAAATATAAATGATAAAAAAGAAATAGAATTAATATTAAATACTTATGTTAATGACTACTATAATATTAACGATGACAAACAAACTTGGTTTGATAAAATGAAGAAAATGAGTGAGAGTTTAGGATACGCGGGTGATATGAAAGCTTACAAAGCAAATCCTGATAATTACAAAGGTAATATTGCTGATGTAAGTATGGTTATTAGAGTGGCTTTAACAAGTAAGTCTATGACTCCTGATTTATATGAAATAATGAAACTACTTGGAACTGAAAATATTCAAAAAAGAATAAAAAAGGCTTTACAAGCATAAAAATTTATTATATAATGAAAAAGAACTTTTAGTTCTTTATGCAGGTGTAGTACAACGGTTAGTATATGGCCTTGCCAAGGCTAAGATGCCGGTTCGATTCCGGTCACTTGCTCCATTATGAAATTAACCCTTGAAAAATCAAGGGTTTTTGTATACTAAAATGTAATTAGGTACATATTAGGTACATATCAGGTGTTAGGTGCAATTTCACCTCTTAATTACCTCTTATTTCAAATATTTTATATCAGTTTTATTAAGTATTTGCATTTGCGAAATGGCAATTTTATTTAGTCTCTCAAGCCTTTCTGATTGCTTTAATCCATCATTAATAAAAACAGAATTTAAATTTTCTAAATTTGCTAAACAAATTAACTCATTAATAGTAGCATAATCTCTTATATTTCCATCTTTATTTATATTTTTTGATCTCCATTCTTTTGCTGTCATACCAAATAAAGCCATATTTAAGACATCTGCTTCTGCTGCATATATACGATTTATTTGTTCTTTAGTTAATTTTATAGGTATTAAATTTTGTTTAATGGCATCAGTATGTATTCTATAATTTATTTTAGACAGTTCTCTTTTTGCATTCCAACCTAATTGTTTTTGCTCCTCTGGTTTTAATCTTTCAAATTCTTTGATTAAAAGTAATTTAAATTTTGGGCTAATCCACATTCCAAATTCAAAAGCGATATCTTTATGAGCATAAGTTCCACCATATCTTCCTGCTTTTGATATTAAACCAATAGCATTTGTCTTTTTTACCCATTCTTTAACACTAATTTTATAACTATTTAATCCTGTTTGACTTTTAATTATGGCGAATTCGCCATAATTAAAATTAGGGTTATGTATTTCTTCCCATATTCCTAAAAATTCAATAGTATTTCTATTTCTGAGCCAATCAGATACAAAGAAATCACCATCTTTAGATTTAAGCATATCTGTAATTGATATATAATCTTCATCATTTATCTTAAAATACGAATTTTTTGATCTAATACTGTTAGTTCGGCCATTATATCTCCTTTATCAATAATTAATATATTTTATTTTTCCTTATTTTTTATAAGGTAAATATCTTTAACTTATAAGTCATCTTTAACAAACAATCTTAGAATATTACATGCTTCAGCTTCATCATGTTCTACTTTTAGTATAGAAATTTCTTCTTTTAGTTTTTCACATTTGAAGAATGCAAGTTTACCAATGGCATGATTCCATTTTCAGAAATTTAAACTAAAATTAGGATTATTATACTATAAAATTTAAAAAATATCCATATTATTATTAAAATTAATAACAAAAAAACTAGCAAATAATACTATCCGCTAGTTTTAATATTATCAATTTTTTCTAAAAAGCAATTTAAACCTGTATACCAATTAAACATGCCTAACTTTTTACTAGCATATATCTGATATTCTTCATTTGTATAATTTTTATTATTAGTTTTCCACCTGTTTAATACCCTATCATAACAAGTTTCAACACTTGTTCTCATTACAATTATTTTCCCTTTTAAAATAGAATAATCTTTTATATTTCGGTACTGCGCCGAATCAATAACGATAATTTTATTAGTGGTTTTAAAATATTCTAATATTTTTATATAAAATTCATCAAAATTAGTAAATAAATAATCTTTAGGTTTATCATTAAATATATTTCTTAACTCCACACTCTCTTTATTATCAGATAATCCATTACTAAATACAATATCAGTATCAATTACTACATAATTATCATCATTTAAATATTTATTACTAAAATATGACTTACCACTACCAGATTCTCCAGTTAAATTTATTACTTTATCACCAGTAATATCTCTTATGTAAGGCTCTTTATCTATAAATCTACTTATTAACAAATCAGATTTAATTTCATTTAAATACTGCATAACTTCATCATATACTTCCGTACCATTTTTAACAGCATCACTACTTTTATATGAAGTAACAAAATCATTTATTTCACTTAAAACAATATCTATATTATCCCTATTCACTTTATCTTTAATAATTTTTATGCATGTATTCCTATAACCCATAATTGCGCAACCAATTAAAGCTTTATAATAAGATTTTTCTGGTAAATTAGATTTTAAATATAAATTCATAGCAATATCATCAGTTACAGTTCTTGGATTATGAAGTATTATTTTATTACTTCTAAATACTCCATCAGGAGTAGATTCACTAGAACAGTTAACAACTTCTGCATCTTTTGGAATTTCTACATCATATAAGGTATCACCACGAATTAGCCATCTTAATATTTTATCTTCTGTACTAAAGTTAAATCCGCCCATATCCCTAGGATTTATTGCCTTAGGATTCCACTTATCAGCAACATTAATTTCATCTACTTTATAATGTACATCACTATTAGCGCCTGAAGTAGTATCAAACATTACTTTAACATATTTACTCATATTTTTATCCTTTCAAAATTATATTTATTTCATACAATTAACCATTACCAAAATTAATAGTTTTTAGTGTTTACACAATAACAAATCGCTATTACTATATCTTGATTATATATTTTAGATTTCCATGCGTCAAGACTTATGTCGGAAATTCCGACCGAAGTTCATTCCTTAAGTTCACTATCATTTAATATGTTATCTATTTAACCTTTTTTCTTTATAAAAGTTTAACAATTTAATATAATAAGACCAACTAAATTGTGTCACCACTAGTGTCGCAATTAAAAAATTTACTTTCCTTCAAAAAATATTGCCATTAAATATCAAATATGAGACAATTAATTTATATCAAGGAGGATAAGGCATGGAAAATTATATTTGTAAAATAGCCACTTTAGAAGAAATTATCAAAAAATGCGACTATGAAATTAAAAGCCATCCAGGAAATGAAATGTGGAATGTTTTTAAAAAGCGAGCTATCGAAAAATTTAAAGAAAGAACTGCTATCACTTATATAGGAATATTAAATGACAAAATTATATGTGAAGCAACAGCTTATATAAATATCAAGGCATTTGAAGGTGATATTAGTAATCCGGATGGCTTATTATCTGAAGAAATGGTTTATTTATCTGGTTTTAGAACAAACAAAGAATACGAGGGTAATGGATATTTTTCAAAGTTATTTAAATTTATGGAAAAAGATTTAAAAGAAAAAGGTTATAACAAAATGTGTTTAGGTGTAGAACCAAATGAAATCAGAAATATACAAATATATTTTAAATTTGGATTTACGAACTATATAAAAACAACTATTGAACGTTTACCCGCCAAAAATAAAGAATCAAACCCTGAAGAAGTAATAATAAATTTTTATTACAAAAATATAGATTGATTTCTTTTCTTAAAAAATAACACCGTCGAAAAAATCTACGGTGTTATTTTCATTAAATCAATCAAATTAATATTATAAATTATTTTTAATTACTAACTTTAATATTTACACCATCAACATTTTTATAAATACGTTTGGCGTTTTTTTCTAATAAAATGAATCAAATAGAGAAAAAATATATTTTAATTATTTTGTATTTTTCATACCACCATACACTAATCATTACTTAGGTTGCTATATTTTAATTTTCCTAATATATCAGAGATACCGATACGGTAAGCCACATACCACGGCCAGTACTAAAAAAAGATGATTTATCAATCAAAATCATCTTTTTCTTGCACTTAAGTTTTCGTCGTCAAATGCAAGTTCACCAGCATAACTCATTGTATATAAAGGCTCTGGTTTTTGCGTTGGCTGATTAATACCTAATGATTGTAAGAATAGTTTATTAATCATTTCAGTTTGATATGGCGACCTAAACAAATTAACAATTATTTCTCTATTATATTTATAACTATTATTATTTTCAATATTTCTTAACAAATCAACGGTATCTATAACACCTTTATCCCGGCATGAAGTTAATAATTCTTTACAAATTGTGTTATATAATTCTTCTGCTAATTCATTAAAAGCATAGTTTTCTCCTGGCCTTGCTTCATCTTCAAAGTATTTTAATCCCGCAGAAGTAAGCCATATATTGGCAAATATCGCTTTATCGATAATAGATGGGCCTGTTTGAATTTGACCGGTTTTAATATCTCTCACCTTAATTTTAGATGCATCTGATTCAAATGAATCTTTTGAATCCATGAATATTTCATATGTTGACGCTAAAGACTTTAATTCACTGAAATTTGGAATCTGAATTGTAGGCTTCGTTTGCTTATTTTGTCTATTTAGTGAATCAATATCAACTTTTCTAGATGTTCCAAAAAATTTAACTAAATCAGGATTATAGGTTCTTATACCATTTGCATCGTAATAACCTATGTATCCGCCTGTCTCATCAACCTTTCTATCAAGTCTTTCACGACTTAAATAATCATCGACCATACTTTGTCTAGTATCTTTAAAAAAATTTCTTTCAGTAAATACAGAATTTCTTTTTAAAACATCTTTACCATTTTCATTAACCATTTCAAATATATCATATCTCATAACATCAATATCTTTTGCTTTGCGCGGAGCATCAAACATTTGCTGCGCTATAAATACACTTCCATCGCTTCTTGTAAATCTTTTTGTTGGATATACAAATAAATTCCTTTTTTCTTCCGGTTTGGATATTTCTTGATATGAGGATACTAATTCCAACTTGTTTCCAACTTCACTTTTTCTAACCTTACCAATATAGTAAGTTTTCTTTGCTATTGAATCAGCAATATTTTCTTTTGAAAACAAAATATTATCAATAGTTTCTTCATAATTAGGTGGAATAGGTTTTCCAAAATTTTTACAATCAACTAAATGAGTAACGTTTGTATCGCTATATAGTATTAATGGTAATTGCTTTGTACCATCTTTTGAAATTTCAACATAATAATATCTATAATAATTTGTATTATTAATTGTATTGTCACCGATTTGAGCAACTATAAATCTCGAACCATCTTTTCGCGTTCCATAATAAGTAGTTGAACGATAATCTCTTGCTCTTCCTATCCCCGTTTGTGAATATATTTGTTTTACCAGTTGGGGTTCGATTTGCGATAATGTATGTTCATAATCTTGAGTTCTTTCACCTGGTGCAGGATGATGCTTTCTACTAAATGTCGAAATATCTTTTCCTAACCAATCAAAACTCTTCGATTTACCAGAACTAAATATATTATTATCCCAAGTTAAATCAATAGGATATTTTTTATCATCAATATTTACTATATTCCATGCATGACCACCAGTCCCATCAGATTTTGTATATCCTTCCACATATTCACAATTTATACCATTTCTATCCATAAACTCTTTTAATATCATTGCATATCCAGCACATACTGTTTGTTTGGTAATCAAACCTCTTAAACTTCTAATTTCGCTTGAAAGTTTATGCTCAAATTTCGGATCATACATTATACCTGTTTTTAATCTATCATACACATAAAGTAATTTTTGAATATCTGACCAATTTCTATTTAAACCAGATTCAATCCTTTCGATTTCTTCTAATATTTTAATTGTTTCATTTCTCGTATAAATAACTGCACTTGTATAATATTCACCGGTCTCCCCATTACTAAATCGAATATTACCACGTCTTCTTATTCTATCCTCATCATATCCACCAGCAATTCTTATTGCTACATTTGAATCTAGTTGTCTTATCATAGATGAAGTTATTCCTTTAGTATTTTGTACTTCAACCAATATTTTAGCATCAGGATATTGATTGCATACATTTTTTATATAATTAATATCAAAAGGTTCATTTAATTTAAATGTAATTTTATACTGATAATCATATTTCATTGTCTTCACCACAAAACTCAACCATATTTTCATTTAAAACTAAAATATTGTTTTTCATTAAATTATTAAATAATTCCTTATTGCTGTTATATTGTTTTTCATCTATGCTTATTCTTTTTAAATTTAATAAACTATTTAAAAAATCAAAATTAGAAATATTAGTATTATCTATATACAATTCTTCTAATGTATCAATATTTAATCCAATGTTATCTATTATATTTGAATAAGATATTTGTAAATATTTTAAATGATTTAGCATATTCAACTTTTCAATTTTAATTCTTCCATTTACAATTGATAACTCTTCTAAATTTTCAAGAACATTTACAAACGAATAATTCTCTATCTTACAATTTATTAAAGATAATGATTTAAGTTTAAATGAAGCTATTAAGTCAGCATTTTCAAACTCACAATTTTCAAATACAAATTCTGATAAATTGGTTAAATTCAAAAAAATATTATAATTATCATTAAATATATATCCGTTTCTTAATGTAATAGTTTTTAAGTTTTTAAGTTTTAATAGTTCTTCCAAAAAAACAAAACTACTATCTGTTTCATTATTATAATCAATAACTACTTCTGTTATTTTATTTAATTCTTGCTCTGTAAATTCATTATCAAGTTTATCTAGCTTAAACATTATATAATTAGCCAAATTTTCATTTTCAATTTTAATTATAGTTTCCATTAAATGCACCTTACTTTCATATATAATTATAACATCAATTCATCGATTTGTTCTAAAATTGTAAATATCACTACTAAAATGTACAATTTTGTACATTTTATTTTCCCATTTTTGTACATTCTTATAGTATCATTAACATTAAATGTATCAAAAGGAATATCTTCGTTTTAAAAACATCAACAAATGCTCCTTTAAAGCGCTCAATATGATTTCATTTTGTTCAGTCCATAAATCTACTCTAGCACCATTTCTTGTAAAATTACAAATTTTTCTATAATTTGTTTATTAATTAAAATTTTGATAGAATAACAGGCAAAGAGGTGAAAAAATATGAATAGTTTTAATTACTCAAGTACAATTTTAATATGTTCTAAAATTAAAGATTTTAAAGAGTATTTAAAGAATATAAAAAGTGACTTTCATAAACTAGATAAAAGAAATAAAGAAAAATATTTAACAACAATAAAGTTAATGAGTTATACAGCTTTAAGTGGTAAAACTAAAGAATCATACAGAACTCTTTATAATCATAAAGCTATAAAAAAGCTCATACTAGAACAATTTGCTGGCTTAAACTTACAAAACTTTGATTCTATTATTGATGATTTACTAACAGTTTTATCTTCTATTACAGATACCCATACTACCCCAAACATATCAGAAGATAATATCAAAACAATATTTAAAACAATTAATCAAAAAATCCCTGAATTTAATAATATTTTATCCAATATTGATTTAGATATTTTAATTTTAGATTACACTGATAAAAATGTAAATTCAGCTACTGTTCCTTCACAAAATTTTAAAAAATTTAAAATCCTTTGCTTTTGTATGAAAGACAACGATGAATACAAAAGTGGTGCTCTTAATCCTGTTTATGTTTTCTTGCACGAGCTAGGACATATTATTTGCTGGCTTGTAACAAGTGAATATAAAAAAACTCCTAATTCATTTTTTCAAGATATAGGAAAATATTTTATTGGTCTAACACCGGATAATCCTGATGCTTTAGAAGTTTTCGCCGATTGTTTTGCCATGGCTATAATGTATAACACACCTTTAAATAAATATAATCCCTTTTCTATGTTTTCTGAAGAATTATTTATTGATTTAGAAAAGTATTTTACCAAAATTATTAAAACTATAAAATAAATAGAGTATAGAATTTTACTCATACGTGATCTTCTATACTCTTTTTTTTACATACTAATATTTTAATCAGCTGTCCAGCGATTTTCAAATTTATCTGGAGACATTTTTAACACTTTATATAAATTATCTCTTAACTCTTTTCCTTCAGACATATAGCTTAATGCATTTATTTGACTTCGTACGGCATCGCGAATATTTTTTAAAGAACCTTTATTCTTACTCCAATTTTGAGGGCTAAATATCTTCCCGTTATCTCTAGCCTCAGCATTAGCATTTTCAAAAGCCATATTTAAACAATTTCCTGCTAAATCAACTACTTTATCCATTAAATTATTTTCTTTTAAAAGATTTAAAACAATAGTCGGATTAGGAACCGTTTCAGGCATATTATTTATAACACAGAATACATACGAAATTGTATATAAATGATGATATGTAGCGTATGACTTCATTGCTAATAATTGCTCATTCATATTTAACGGATTACTCTCATTCCACCTAAGCTTAACCGCATCAAATAATTCTTTTAAAGCTTGAATATTTTCTGGTTGATATTCTTTATGAAATAATTGCGTAAAATATTTATCAAAAATTTTAGTCTCACTATAAGATATTGTTGGTCTTTGAGAATGCCAAGCAATTAATTCTTTGCCCAAATCTGTCAAATCAATTATATGGTTGGTATTATACTTGGCAGTATTTACTTTTTCACCACGCTTAGTTTTAAAATATCCATCTGGATATCTTTCTTCATATGCTTTCTTAATTGCTAAAATATTTTTATCATTGCTTCTTAAATCTCTGGCTTTAACTGCACTTTGAGAATTAGTGTTTACACTTATCTTATCTGCTTTGTCATTATCGGCAATTTCATAAAACTTAAACAAAATATATCCATCATTTGTAGCCTTTATTGATTCACTACAAGAATAAATCGTATTTAATGACTGGCAACCATTTACAACATTCAATTCTTTAGCCTTCAAAACATTATTAACTACTTCAAGTTTTGAACATATTGCTGTGATACCATTGTGATAAAAGAAAAATTCTTTGGGATTATTTTTTATCGTTTTAGCAATCCCTTTATTAATCTTATTATTTCCTAAAGATTGTCTAACATTTTTTCTAAACAAACTTCCATCATGTATACCAGGAATATTTATACATTCTTTTAAAGGTATTGCCGCAATTATAGCTTTTGTGCCATCCAAATCTAATTCAATATATTTATTAGGTTGAATTTTAAAATCATAATTAATATATGGCCTACTTTTATTCATAGCTTCATCATATCTAAAATTTATAACATCCAAATCCACCAATGTAAAATTTGCCGTTAAATTTTCATAAGACGATAAAGTTTTTTGAAACACTTCAAAATCCTTTTTGGCTGCCGGTGTTAAATCTGCTATTGTTACCAACTCAAAACATATCGTATAATCATCATCTATGGCATTAGAAATGTCATTAATCTTTGCTTTCAACTTTTCGTTAGCATTTTCTTGCAATGCATCTAAATTATTTATTTGGACCCATGATGCTAAAACTTCTTGTAATGGTTCAGAATCTACTTTACCTGAGTAATATTTACCTTGTAATATATAAATTATTGAATCTTGATTATCTATATATACAGCATCTATTTGTTTATCTCCCGCTCCATCAGTAATACAATCTTTAGTTTCAACAGTATCTAAATTAAAAATATTCCGCAAATACCATGCGATAAACCTTTGTCCGTCATTGGCATAATTGTTTTGATAATATTCACTTTTAATATCTTCACTTATCTTTTCTTTCATACATTTACTCCTATCATTTTTTATAATTCTTTGCTACTTTTATTAAATTTGTAAGTAATTCCTTATATGAAGACAAAATTATTATATCTTCACTATCTTTTTCAAAAGAATTTGTCTTTTGTGACAATTTATTTTTAATAATAATCTTATTCTTAATTCCTTTAATCTTACAGGATTTATTCATTTTACTAATACACTCTTCTAACGATTCATTATCTTTTTGAAATTTAAGAGCAATAACATTTTCTTTATCCTCTGATGGGATAATTGCATCTATTCCAGAATTTCTTTGTATAGGCAAACAATCAAATAAATCAATAATAAATTGTTCTTCTTTTGATTTATGATTATATTTTTCAATACCATCTTCAAGCAATTTAGAATCGGTTTTCACAATATTTCCAGTTAATCTTTCTTTACACAAATTAATTGCCTCATCAGAAATATCAATACCAATATATTTCCTTTTTAAAAGTTTCGCCGTAGCTAAAGCAGTTCCGCTTCCACAAAAAGGGTCAAGAACTATATCACCTTCATCTGAACCTATTTTAATTATCTGTTCCAATAAAAGAATCGGCTTTTGTGTTGGATAACCATTACGCTCTTTCGCTTTTGGATTCAAATATGGTATATTCCAAACATCAGATAAAGGAACACCTTTTTTGTCATAATTATTTACAATATTACCATCTTGGTCAGTTTGATATACCGTTATTCCATCACTATCTTTAACTCTATTTTGTAATATTTGATCTAAATTAGTAGTTAAAGAATAATTTGTATATAAAGTATTAAATTTATAATTATTTGTTTTACTATAAAAAAATATATTTTGATGAGAATTTAATAAACCTTTTTTGGAATTAGACCATCTTTTATATGCCCAAATTATTTCACTTCGAAAATTATTACTTCCAACATTTGTTAATCCCATAACTTACCACCACCTTTATAATTTTTTTAATATTCATTTAATTCAAAATTTTTCTTTTCTTCTTCTACAGCATTAATCAATTCTTGTTCTGTCGGCATATGCAATTTATATTCTGTCGAAAATATTGTTTTGTTATCTTCAGGAAGTGTATATTTTACAACAGTTTTATTTCTGTTTGTAGAAAGCAATATTCCCACCGTTGGATTTTCATCATCTTGTTTTATTTCTCTATCGTAGTAATTAACATACATTTGCATTTGCCCGATATCTTGGTGAGTTACTTTTCCTATTTTTAAGTCAATTATAACAAAACATCTTAATAATCTGTTATAGAAAACTAAATCCGGATAAAAATGATCTTCTTCTAACGTTAATCTCACCTGATTGCCAACATAACTAAAGCCTTTACCAAGTTCTAGTAAAAATTCTTTTAAGTGTTCTAATATATTTTTTCCAAATCGCTTTCTAAATAATCTGTATTTTCCTTAATGTCCAAAAACTCTAAGACAAATGGATCTTTTACCAAATCTTTACCAGTTTTTAATACCTGCCCTCTTTCTGATAATTCCAATACCTTATTTTTATCAGCAGATAAAGCTAATCTTTCATATAACAAAGAATCCTTTTGTCTTTGAAGTTCTCTGACACTCCAATTAGAATTAATTGCTTCTTTAAAATAGAAGTTTCTTTTAGTTTTTTCTTCTATCTTTATTAACTCTACATAATGCGACCAACTCAATTGCGACGACACTGTTGTCGCAATTTGAAAGCAATTATAAAATTTTCGCATCCTTTCCAAATTTCTTTTTGAAAAGCCTTTGCCAAATTCTTTAGTTAATTTTTCTGATAACTTTTCTAAAATAGCATCACCGTAACTGGCCCTTTCATTTCCTTGTTGCACTTCCATAATCACTTTACCTATATTCCAATATAAATTAAGCATTTCAGTATTTACAGCACTATAAACTTTATTTCTACTATTGATAACTAGCTATCTTATATTAGCAAATATATTATTTATTTCGCGATCATCATTTATTAATTCATTAACCATAAATTTCCCCCTTTTCCTTGCTTTTTTTCATTACTTTAATGATATCACATTTCCTATTATTTTCCTAATAAATTTCCTAATAAATTTCCTAATAAAATCAAAAAAACAAATGATTTTCTTATAACCATTTGTTTTAATCATTACCAAGTAAATATAAACTAATACTAAATAAACCAATACCAAGCATAATTAAGGATGATTTAACATCTATTTGCCCTAGCACATTTAATACTATAATAGCAATGCTCATTGCTAAAGCGACCGCTTTTAAAATTAAATTCACTAAACTTTTGTTTTTAGTAACAACCCCATTTTGCATTTTAGTATTTAATAAATCATTGACTGGCACTTCCAGCACATCAGCAAGCCTAGCAATGGTATTGATATCAGGATAAGATAAATCTCTTTCCCATTTAGAAACAGCTTTATCAGTAACGTTCATCTTTTCCGCAAGTTCTTGCTGGGTATAACCTTTTTTCTTCCGTAAAGAAGCAATCGTTTTTCCAATACTTTTCATTTTTATAACCTCCACAAAAATATTACCATTATTTATATATAAAGTAAACCGACAATCAGTTTAGTTTTATAAACTATTAGTTTACTAATTACAAACTATGTCCAGTTAACGACCTTTTAAATTTTATCATACATCTTAATGTTTGACCATTATTAAAAAGATAATAAGTAAATTCCCTATTATCTTTGTGAATTATATTTTTTAGAAAACTCTTTAATATATTTTTTACGCATTACTGGAAGAATTTCTGAAGCAATTTCAGTAGATACATCGTTCATACTCATATTAGAAGTGTCAAGTAATATAAGAGAGTTTACACTACCCAAAAATAATTTTTGTAAAGCAGACAAGCTATCATTATAAGAGTTAATATTTTCTTCATTTAGGAATGACCTTTGTTCTAAAGCTAGACTAGATACATAATCCCTTCTTAAAGAAACTAAAGGGTCAGCATAAGTAATTACTAAAAAATCTATTAATTCTTTTGAAATATCAGCATATTTATCTCTAGCTTCTAAATACACATCTTCTGGCATATCACCGCTTATAAATCTTCGGTAATTCCATATTTGTCTATCATTTATTGACCTATCAATTAATATAATATCATTATTTGAATAAATTCCCTCTTGTAATTGTCTATACACTTCTTCTAAAATTGCTATATTACTATCAGCAAGATTCATTTGATGAAATTTAGCTTTTAAATTTTCTTTATAGTATTTTGAAGTTGTAAATTCTTCTATAAGTGAAACACTAAAACCACCTTTTTTAAAGAAATCATATAAGTTATTTATCGTTGTTGTTTTACCAGTCCTTGGCGTTCCCGAAAACTCAATGACAAAAGGTTTGGGAAGGGAAACCAAAGCTTTTAATCTTTGTAATTCTATCTTTTCAGCGTGTAACTGTTTTAATTTTTGATAATATTCTTCTTCACCAGCAAAAATAGTATCTTTTAAAAACTCATTTTCTTTAGGCATAAATACTTTATCTAAAATATCTTTTAACCTTTTAAAAATCGGTAAATTTTCATCTTCACCATAAATTAAACTTTCATAAACACCTGTATAATACCACCTTTGCGCTTTTTCGCCTCTTTTAAAAGCACTAAAATCTCTATTACCAGATTTTTCGAATTTCAAAAATAAATCTTCTAAATTATTTATTTTATCAGCACATATAACTAGTTTATTTCTAAATGGTAAATTTTTAGTTTCTCTAATTGTATAACTTTTCCTATCTTCCCAAGATAATGATTTATCAGGTTCAGAAGCTCCCATTACTAAATTAGCAATATCTTCTCCAAACTCTTTCTTTATATCATTAATTGTATATTTGGTATCTTCGACCACGTCATGCAGATATCCAGCTGCCACAACATTATCATCATAACCATATTCTTCTAATAAATTTCCTACACTAATCGGATGAATTATTTCAGGTTTATCTGGTTCATTTTTTCTAATTTGCCCCATATGCGCCATAACTGCAAACCTTTTAGCTTTTTCTTTTACATCCATAACTCATAATCCCCCTTATTTTTAATATAATTTCTTAACCCCATAACTAACTCTTTCTTTTATAGAATATCACATAACAAACTATTTATCAATTATAAAATAAAAACCGTTAAAACAATTTAACGATTTTCATCTATCCAAGCATCTACTTTAGATATCCAGTTACCGCTTGCTCCAAAGCCGTGTGGATAATTATCTAAAACATTTACTTCGATATTTTTATTCAAATTTTCCAGTAAATCTACCTGTGCATTAAACTGATTATAAAATGGGTCTTCCGTCCCATAGACATAGTAAGTTGGAGGAAGGTCAAAATCTTTAAATGTATTTTCATCTAAATCAGCCACGGATAATCTGCCATAAAAGGAATAACCCATAATTACATTATTTGGTGTACTAGAAGTCTTATCTATTTCATCACTAGATTTAGTATCTAAATTACCAGTAGGCTCATCAGCTAAAATAATTGAAGGATTAGTGATTATTGCCCGCCCAATTGATGTTCTTTGTTGCTGCTCGCCTGATAATTCGTTTGATAAATGGTGTTTCCTACTTTCTAAACCTAATTGTTTTAATAATTCTTTTAACTTTGTTTTATCAACCTTACGGTTATCAAGTTCTAACGGTAAAGTAATATTTTCTTCGACATTTAATATTGGTATTAAGTTATAAAACTGATAAATAAGTCCAACTTGCCTTCTCCTAAAAATAGCTAGTTTATCATCATTTAAACTATAAATATCTTTATCACCAATAAATACTTTACCTTTAGTTGGTCTATCAACGCCACCAATTAAATGCAGTAATGTACTTTTACCACTTCCACTTGCTCCGACAATAGCAACAAATTCACCTTTATTAACGGTAAATGATACATCATCTAAAGCAACAACTTTATTTTCACCTTTGCCATATACTTTAGAAAGATGTTCAACTTTAAGTATTTCCATAGACAACTCTCCTTTTCTCTTTAATTATATTATAACGTAAATGACAAGTAAGTGACTTTTTTTAATTTTATAAAAAAACATAAGTTATAACCTATGTTTACAATTTAGATTTTAAAAAATTTTCAAATACTTTAATTCCATAATCCTTATTATAATAATTAGGAAATTCATTGAGATGCGCAAGAGCGATTTTAGCTGTCATAAACAAATTATCATCAGTGACATTTGTTTTCGGGTTTATCCTTCCGTGTTCTAATTCAATATTTATTCCTTCTAAAAACTCTTCAGGTGTAAATTTATCAAAAGTAACGCCTAGTAAGGATGCGGCATAATAAGCATCTTTTAAATCATACATTATATCACCATTATAATATATGCGTTATTGATAATATTCATAAATAAAACTGTTTAATTTTCTAATAAAAACGGGTCTGTCTCTGCTCCAGTTCCGCCAGTAATTTTAACATTTGGGGATAAATATACTGCAGGACGAGGTGTAAAAACCGAACTATTTACACGATCATTATCCATTGTACGATCATCATATATAGGATAAAATACATAATTAGAATAACCAAAATAAGGTGAAATAGTCCACCAACGATAGGGCGAATACATCCATGTAGTATCTCTACATATACTATAGTTAACAAGATTACTTAACCGCAGTGTTCCGCATAAATTAATATCATTATTGGATCTAATAACATCACTTGCAGTAACCAAGCCAATGTTTCCAAACCATTCATTACTTTTTTCATCACTTATTTGACTAGCCAAATCATTATTATTGTATTCTATTGCTCCAATATACCGTATATGATTAATAATTTGATTTTGAGCCTCATTTATTAAACTATTAAAATATTCTTCATTCAAATATGTGTTTAAAGTTGCTGGTCTCGCCCAATTATTACTGTTAGATGTATCCCAAGCTTGATTAGACAATACTTCGTTTCTTAATATTTTTATTGTATTATCACTTTCTACAGATATTATTCGCCATAATTCATTATTAAAATTTATATAATTATTTGGATTTGCTCCTTTATAAATATATCTTCTTTCTTCATAGGTATCAGCATACAAACCATCACCTGATGTAACCACATCAACCATCTCTAGTAATGCTTCCCCACCAGTAGGATTACTAACTACATTTCCTTTAGCCTTTATTTCTAAATTAGTTTGCATTGCCGCATACCCTACAGTCATAATTAATAATAAACTACATATACTAATTATAATTATTTTTCTTTGTTTATTTCTTCTTCTACTTCTAATCCTTCTCATTTTACTTCCCTTCTTTATATTATCAAAAATATTATATCACATTTTATTGGTATACTCAAACTTTTATTAATAATTTGGTTTTTAATGAGAAAATTACTAATGGTGATGGATATAATGTTAAATAATAATTTACAATTTTGCCGAGAAGAACTTGGGATGACCCAAACAGAACTTGGAAACGTTTTTGGTATTCATAAATCAACTATTTCTGGCTGGGAAAATGGTTATAGTGTAATTCCTTTAAAAAAACTAATTGCCTTTTGTAACTTATACAATTATTCAGTAGATTTTGTTTGTGGACTTTCACGAAAAAATAACAAAGATTTTAAAGTCGCTTTAGACAAAAAATTAATCGGTCAAAGATTGAGAGAAATAAGAAAAAAATTAGGCTTAACCCAGCAACAAATGGCTGACGAATGTGCGGTTTCCCAGCCCACTTATAACACTTATGAAACCGGCCTATATCTAGCTAGTACTATGACAATATATACTATTTGTAAAAAACATAGTATTTCAATGGACGATATTTTAAAATCTAAATAAAACAAACAGTTTTTAATTTCTGTTTGTTTTTTTAGACACATATAAATTACTCATATCTGTGTTTTCGTGATTTAACAAATATATTTTTTTATCAATTCCGCCAGCATAACCAGTTAAGTTGCCACCTTTTCCTACTACTCTATGACAAGGAATAATAATCGATATTGGGTTATGACCCACCGCACTTCCAACAGCTCGGGCAGATGTTTTTTTACCAGTTTTAGTTATCTCTTTAGCAATATCGCCATAAGTAATAACTTTTCCATATGGTATTTGACATAAAATTTGCCAAACTTCTTTAGCAAAGGAACTACCCATAGGTTTTAAAGGTAACTCATTAATACTAGGTTTTTTACCATTAAAATAAAGGTCTAACCACTTTTTAGTTTTAATTAAAATATCATCTTCTTTTTCTATAAAGTCTTCTTTAATATTTCCTAGATAATACTTTTGATTAGGAAGCCATAAGCCAATTAAATTACCTTCTTTACTCGCAAGTATTATTTTTCCAAGTGGTGATTCATAATAACTTGTATGTATCATATTATCCTCCAAAAGGCATTTTACCAAATGCCCAAATTCTAAATTTAGTACCTTGTTGTGGCTTAAAAAATCAACTGCAATTATCATTTCTATAGTAATTAGCTTTTTTAGTAGAAAATTTGAAAATTCCGACTTTTCTCATTGCCTTGTTTTTTTCTAATTCCCGCTCTAAACAAATATTTTTCGCTAATTATCTAATTTACTCATTATATATTCTTTCGCACATTTCCTGATATTTTCCATTTTAACTTTAGTATCTTCATCTTTATACTCTATTCTATTAATTAATATATCAATATAATTATGATTTTTAATATACTCTAGCGATACCTTAAAATTTAAATCATAAATAAAAGCTAAAGCACATATCCAAAAGTCAAGAAACGTTTTTCTATCAGCAAGTTTTATACATTTATAATGCATAAAATCATCATATACTTTAGGACTTATCTTTTCATAAACCACATTCTTATTATAAACATCTGGAAAAGTATCTTCTAAAGCTTCAGTACTATTAACTCTAAAATTATCAAGCTTATCCGCATCTCTAATTATTTTCGCGTGTAAAAGTTCTTTATCACTTAACCCATCTTCTATTTTATATTTATTGTGGTTATAAATAGCTTTTTTAATAATATTATCGTATTTATTAGACCCTATAAAATTTCTAATTAACCCATTATCAAATAATAATTTAACCCCATACTGGGCGTGCTCAAGGCCTTCAAAATTTTGAAATTCTTTTACTTCTTCAAAACGACCAATATCGTGCAGTAAAGCAATTAATTTAGCTAATTCTATATCTTCCTCACTTAAATTTAAGCTTTTAGCAATAAATTCACTTTTACTTACTACTTCATAAGTATGTTTTATTTTAAGTTTAATACTTCCATTATTTTCATCATAATTTTTTAAAAATTGTTCAAATACATTTTTAGCTTTAGCAAAATCGATACTTTCCATTATCACACCTTCTCTTAATTAAATTATATCATTTAAAATTATTTTTATAAAGAAAAAAGCAGAAAATCTGCTAATTACAAGCCATCACAAAAATTAGTTAATTTTCCCTTTTCTAGTTTTGGTAAACCGTGAACCTTTTTACCAATCTCAATTGATTTTATTAAAAAGGCCATATTCTTACCTAAATTGCGCATTGTTCTTAAACCTTCTAAATCTTTTTCAACATCTTTAGCTTTGCTTCCGTGAACTTCATTCCAATAATTACTAGAAACTACAGGCATATTACTAATCATAAAATATTTATTTATTTCATCAAAAGCCGAAGTACTACCGGCTCTTCTTGATGAAACAACTGCTGCGCCTACTTTCATTGATTTATTAAAATTCGTACTATAAAATAAACGGTCCAAAAAAGCTTTAAGCGTTCCATTTATTCCGGCATAGTATACAGGCGACCCAATAATAAGGCCATCAGCTGTTTTAAATTTAGTTGCCACTTTATTAACTAAATCTTCATATATACATTTACTCGTTTTTTTACATTTTTGGCAGCCAATGCAACCTTTTATTTCTTTCCGACCTAATGTAATCGTTTCCGTTTCAATATTTTCTCCTTCTAAAGTCTTTGCTACTTCCTTTAATGCTCTAGCTGTACAGCCATTAAAATGGGGACTCCCATTAATAATTAATACTTTCATCAAAAACCTCCCTAATCTTTAAATATTCTTTTTAATATTGGTTTACCAAGTTCATATAATAGTAAACCAATTAAATTAAAGACAAATAGTAAAATAAGATGCATTAAATCAAGCCGAGTTAATCCAATAAATGAACCAATTGGTGTTAAGAAAACTAAAAATTCAATAGCGGTAACAATAATTAAACCAATATTCATGTATTTATTAGAAAAAATTCCTTGTTTAAAAGCAAATTCTTTTAAATTACGGCACGATACTGCATAAAGTATTTCCTGCACAACTATAGTAAATAAAGCGAGAGATGCAGCTACTTTAGCATCAAAATAATTTAACGCAATAAAATATGTTGCTAAAGCCAAAGCCGTTTCAACAATAGCTGAATATATAATACAAGAGTTAATAAACGGTGTAAATATTGGTTTATTAATTCCTCTAGGTTTTTGTTCCATTATTCCATTTTCGGCTTTTTCAAAAGACAAACAAACACTAGGAATCGTATCAGTAACTAAATCGATAAACAATATTTGAATTGGTAACAAAATAGTATGCCCCGTAAACATTCCAATTAAAACCGTGAAAAGCTCAGCAAAATTACTTGATAATGAATAGACAACGTTATTGCGAATATTGGTAAATATTCTCCTACCTTCTTCTACGGCATCGACAATCGTCGAAAACGAATCATCAAGTAAAATAACATCGGCAACCGATTTTGTAACTTCCGTTCCAGTAATTCCCATACCAACACCAACGTGAGCTTCTTTAATAGCTGGAGCATCATTTACGCCATCTCCGGTCATCGCCACAACTTTACCACTTGCTTGATGAGCTTTGACAATTCTTGTTTTATGTTCCGGACTAACCCGGGCATATAACTTATATTTTTTAACTATTTCCTTAAGTTCTTCATCACTATATTTATCTAGTTCACTACCTAATAAGCCTTCACTTTCATCCTTAAGAATACCTACTTCTTTAGCAATAGCAACTCCAGTTACTAAAGAATCTCCAGTAATCATAATTGGTGTAATACCAGCTTTTTGACATTTCTTAACAGCCGCTTTGACACTTTTACGCGGCGGGTCAATCATCCCCACCATTCCAACATATATTAAATCACTTTCTTCATCCATTACTTTGAGGGCTGTTTTCGGTTCTTCTTTTAATTCTTTATAAGCAAATCCTAAAACGCGCAGAGCTTTACTGGCCATTTGATATTCTTCATCTTTAATATTTGTTTTTAACTCATCAGTTATTTTTTCTTTTTTACCTTCATTTATAATATAAGTACATTTATCAAGTAAATTTTCTAAACTACCTTTAACTAAAATATATTTTTTATTATTAATGGTATTAACCGATGACATCATTTTTCTTTCACTATCAAAAGGCGCTGATATTATTCTTGGACATATTTCTCTAACTTTTAAAGGATTAATTTTTTGATTTTTTAAATAAGTAAACAAACAAGTTTCCGTTGGGTCACCAATATATTTGTCGCCATCAATAATTGTTTCATTAGCTAAAGCTGCTGTATAATTAAACATTTCGTTATCTAAAATATTAGTCTTTTCCACTTGCATTTTATTTTGCGTAATTGTTCCTGTTTTATCAGAACAAATAATATCGGTTGAACCTAAAGTTTCAACCGCACTCATTTGTCTTACCACCGTTTTTTTCTTGGCTAAAGCGGTTGTTCCAATAGATAAAGCTACCGTAATAACGACTGGTAAGCCTTCAGGAATCGCTGCTACTGCTAAAGATACACAAAGCATAATAATTTCCATTGTTTTATAACCATTTAAAACGCCATAGAAGAACATAAAAATTATAATTATAAAAACTAAAATAGTAATTTTTTTACTTATTTCTTCCATTTTTATCTCTAAAGGTGTTTTTATTTCATAAGGAGTATTTAAACTAGCTGCAATAGAGCCAAGTTCCGTATTCATCCCCGTCTTAACAACTATTGCTTCGGCCGAACCATTAACAACATTAGAGCCAGAGAAAACCATATTAACCCTACTTTGTAAAGCTTTTTTACCGTGCAGAATACGGACCATTTTTTTAACAGGATTGCTTTCTCCCGTTAATGGTGATTCATCAACTTTTAAATTAGTAACAGAAATCAATCTCGCATCAGCGGGAACTTTATCACCAGCTTCTAGTAAAATAATATCGCCAGGTACAATTTTTTCAGAATTGATAACAGTTATTTTCCCATCTCTTTTAACTTTAGAATTAGTTATGGTATATTTTTTTAAGCCTTCTAAAGTTACTTCCGCTTTTTGTTCCTGAATAAAGCCCATCACGGCATTTAGAAAAATAACGACAGTAATAACAATGGTATCAGTATAATCATGAGAGTATAAAAAACCATAAACGCCCATAATAATCGCCACAATAATTAAAACAATTATCATTGTATCATTAAATTGTTCTAAAAAACGTCTAAACTTCGACTTTTTTTTAGCTTCTTCTATTTTATTAAGTCCATATTTATTTAAATTATTATTAGCGACTTTTTCAGAAAGTCCATCTTTACTGGTTTTTAATTCTTCATAAATTTCTTCAAGTGTTTTATTATAGTAATTCATTAAATCGCCTTCTATCTATACCATCATCATTATATCATATTTTAACCGAAAAAAAATAAAAAGCTACTAAAATAGTAACTTTACAAATTATAACTTTCATAAGCTTCAGCTAAAGCATCAATCTCATTTATATATCCATTATACTCATTAACTAGTTCATCATTAGAAAATAAAATAGTATCTCCTTCAATTTCCCAGTTACTAGCATTATTAGTTAAAAAATCAAGAACATTTTCACTAATATCTAATAAAGATATTAAATCATTAACAACAACTTCTACCAAACTATTATAATCAATACTATCAATTTCTTTAGCGAATTCATTTTGATATAAATCGATATAATATTCATCTAAATTTTCATTATCAATATAAGTCATAACTTTTTCTTCAGAAAACAAATCTTTAAGTTTTTCATTTTCTTCTTCTAATGAAGTTCTAACTTGACCGATAAATTGCTTGCTTTCAATAAAATTAGGCCCATCAGTTATATAATTATCGGCAGTTAATAAATTAATTATTCGTTCATCTTCAGCAAATTCAACCATTTTATTAACACTACCCAAAATATCGCTCAAATAATTTTTAATTGCTCTTTCTAATTTTCCATAATCTCCAGTTGTTACCGTTCTTTCTAACCTCTCATTAACGGCATCCATATCCATTTCATCTTCACTGACTAATTCATTAATTTCAAAAAATTCTTGATTTAGCTTATTTTCCTCTCTTATATCATAAATAATAGAACCTACAAAAGCAACAATAAGTATAGCTATAATAACCCCGACTATAATTAAAACTTTTTTCTTCATACTTCCTCCTACGATTACATTATATCATAGTTATCTATTATTTGATAATGTAAAATAAAAGAAGTTACTTAATAATCAGAAATAACTTCTTTTTTATATTCTAAATATATCATTTATCAAAAGTAATTGTCATAATTAATTTATTTTCCTTTTTTGAAGCGGTTATCGTTCCACCTAGTTCTTTAACAAACTCTTTAACTATTGCTAGGCCAAGACCAGTATTACCTTTAGTTCTAGCAATATCCACCGTATAAAATTCATCAAAAATTCTTTCAGTGTCTAAATTTTTATATAATAACTCATTAGTAAATGTAATTATAACCTTATTATCAGTTTCCACTTTAATATCTAAATTACCTTTACTATGCTTATAACTATTGCGAATTAAATTATCAAATATCCGCATCAGCATCATTTCATTGGATAAAATATTAATTTTAGGTTTTGAAATATTTAAATTAATTACTCTTTTATCATTAGAAAAATCTTCATAATGGTTAGAGATAGAATTTTCTAAAATTTTAACTAAATTAACCTTATTGACTTTAATTTCTTCATCATTAGAAATAATTTTTGAAAACTCAAAAAACGAATTAATTAATTCTGATAATCTTTTTAAACGTTCTTCAATTATTTTTAAATTCTTTATATCTTTAGGATTAGAACTTGTTTTAAGCAAAATATCAATATAACCTAAAGCTGATGTCAACGGCGTTCTTAAATCGTGAGAAATATTAGTCATCATTTTTCTTAAATTACTATTTTTATTTTCATATTCATTTTTAAGACTAGTATATTCTTTTAAAGTATTATTAATAGTTTTTATAAGCTTACATAAATCTTTATCTGATACATCTGTTGTCAATAAAACATTACTTTCAGTTATGATTTTTTTATCTAAATCCCTATTTAATTTTTTTAAAGATTTTTTTAATAAAATCAAACAAAAAATAGTAATGATTAGACTAATAATTAATAAAATAATAATTATATCTTTCATTACTATCACCTGCCTAAATATCTCTTGCTTTAAAATTATTATACCCGATAATTACTGTTATAGCAAATACTACTGCCCAAAAGCCTAAAGTTTGAAGCAAATAAGTTAAATCAGGACTTAAACTTAATTTTGTTAAAGCAGTTTCCCACTCATAATTTATAATATAATTAGGTAAATCTAAAAATTTAATAGCTGTAGTTAAAACTAACTGAAAAGCCATTACTAACGGAATAGTAATTCCATTATAAAGGGGCGCTTTTCGAATAATAACATTAAGCATTAAAAGGATACTTATCATCGCATATAAAAGTGGTAGTTGTTTGATTATTATTAATAACACATCGGTAAATGGGCTTACAAAGCTTTGACCGTTCAATATAATATTGGCAAAATGACTAAAAAAAGCATTTAAGAAAATTAGAAGTGTACCTAAAATAAGCGCTGTTACTAATTTTGAAAAATAATATTTACGTTTAGAAATATTAGTTGAAATAGTATTTTTTATAGTATTATTAGAAAAGTCTGAACCAATAACAAAAACAATTACCGCGATAAAAAGATAATATAAATTATTGTTTTTAGCTACAACGGCAACATCTAAAGAATAATCACCATAATTTAACAAAATATCTCTAGTATCTTCAATACTAACGGTATTATATAATTCATTTAACTGTTCATCAGTTAAATTATACATTTTATTATTGTCTTCTTCACCTAAATTAAGGCCCATACTAACGGGAGATAAAGAATAAGCTGACATACAAGCTGACGCTATTAAGAGAATAATAACAATATAAATACCTTTGCTTTTAAATATTCTAAATAAATCTGCTTTAATTAAGTTAAGAATTAATTCGCCTCCTTAATGATTTCTTTAAAATAATCTTCTAAAGAAATACCATATTCATAAAATCCTTTTAATTTTATTTGATTTTGAGCTAAAACATCACTTATAACATCAGGCGTTTCTAAATAATCATAAACCCTAATTTCTTCGTTGTCGATGACCTTATAGTTTTTCGTCTGTAAGTTATTTTCTAATAAATAAGCAACTTTTTTAGTATCATAAGTTTTAATAACTAAACATTTTGAACACTCTAAATCCAGTTCTTCTTTAGTTATTTCTTTAATGAGTTTACCATTTTCGATAAAAGCAAATTTATCAGATAATAAATATAATTCTGATAAAATATGACTTGATATTAATAAGGTAACCCCATTACTAGCTAAATTTTTAAATGTATCACGAAGTTCACTGATTCCAATTGGGTCAAGACCATTTATTGGTTCATCTAATATAACAAAATCAGGATTATTTAAAATAGCTAAAGCAATACCTAATCTTTGTTTCATTCCTAAAGAAAAGGTTTTAACTTTTTTCTTGCCCGTATTTAAATTAACTAAAGATAATACTTTATTTATTTGCTCGTAATCGGTAATTCCCCTTTGCAAAGCATAGTATTTTAAATTGTAATAAGCTGATAAATTAGGGAAAAAAGCGGGATATTCAATTAAAGAACCAACCCTTTGTTTATTTTCAAAAAGCTCGTTATTTTCACTACTTTTTCCAAACAAAGTAAAAGTTCCAAAAGATGGCGCTGATAAAGTGGTAATTAATTTCATTAAGGTTGTCTTACCAGCTCCATTTCTACCGATTAAACCATAAATATCGCCTTTTCTAATCGTTATATTAATATTATCAAGAACAATGTTTTTACCATATTTTTTAGTTAAATTATTAGTTTGTAATACGATTTCACGCATATAATCATCCCTTCCAAAATAATTGTATAAAAAAAGTGTTAAAAAACTCTTAACACAAATATTAATTTTTCCTTAATTTTTAAATTTATAGCCAATGCTCCAAATTGTTTCGATATAATCTTTAGCTCCCGCCTTTTTTAATTTATTTCTTATTTTACTAATATGAACATTTAAAGTATTATCATCTGCTGAATAAAAGTTATCCCAAACAGTATCAAAGATAATACTTTTCGTAACAACCTTATTACTATTTTGTATTAATAATTTTAAAATTTCAAATTCGGTTTTTGATAAATTAATATTATTTCCATTAACCGCTATGGTATAAGTTTTAGTGTTTAACTCAATTTCATTTATTTTAATAACATCACTATCTAAAGTATTTTCTTTTTTTAAATGAACTTTTATGCGGGCTAATAATTCTTCATTGTTAAAAGGTTTCGTTACATAATCTTCAGCCCCTAATTTAAATAAGTCTAATTTCTTTTCAATATCAGTTATCGCACTCATAACAATAACGGGAATATTTTTTATTTTTTTTAATTCATTTATTATTTCTTCCCCATTTTTACCTGGCAACATTAAATCAAGAAGGACTAAATCAATATCCTTATTCATTACTAATAAAGCTTCAGTTCCTGAATAAGCACTTTTAACATTATAATTATTATGATGTAAAACTTCACCTAACATTTCATTAATATTTTTATCATCTTCAACTACTAATACTGTTTTCATTTATATCACATTCCTTATTTTACAATAACTTTACCATCTAAATTACAAATATAAGCATTAGGTAGTAATTCTTTTATTTCTTTTAACATTTCCTTATCTTTTTCATATTTTCTTCCAACTAAAATGCCTTCGATAAAACAAGCTGGAATACCAAATAATACCGCACTTTCTCTGTCAGTAAAAAAATCATCTTTATTTTTTCTATCAATAATAAATTGTTTATAATATTTAGGATTAACAAATTCTTCGGCATCCTTATCATTAATGCTATCTGTTAAAATATCGCCTTTTAAAAGTTCCTTTATTTCTTTACTTTGGCCGTCAAAGATAATACCTATTTGCACATTGTTTTGAACTAAACTTGGCATAAATCTTGCTTCTTTAGTTTGCTCCATATCCCATTTATGATATTCATCCTTAAAAGAAACAATATTAATAATATTTGGAAGTTCAGAATAACTTATTACTTTGCTTTCGTACTTTCCGGGACCACCAAATCTAATAGTCCCACCACTATAAAAATTAATATAATCTTTTAAATAATAATCTTGTTTTAAATTCCAAACCCCAACAGAACTAGGATATTTAGAATTACGACCTTGGATAAAGAAAGCAGCCACTAAACCAGTTTGAACGATTTCTTTTAAGCCATCTATATTCTTATAAGTTCCATGGAGTAATGTACCTTTTTTTAAATAAACATCATCACCAATATTGTAATTATGTTTTAATAAAGTAAAACTATCTTTTATTTCATAAAATTTATTAATTTGCTTAACCATTATTTGTTTAGCATTTTTGTGTTTTAATATTTTATTAGCTTCTTTAATATAATCTTCTTTGTTCATCTTACCACTCCTACATAGATTATAACGGAAAAAGTTACCCATTACAAGCAATTAATTAGATAATCTTGGTTATTTTTTGTTATAAAATAAAACCTCATTTATTAAATATATAAACGAGGTTTTTCTTTAAAATATTAATCAATTGTAATCAATTCATATTCCCTGCTACCAACACCAAGTTCTGTTGCCGCCTCAACTGTATGAACACCGTGACGTGTTTCAATTCTTTCTATTAACTTATCTTTACCTGGGTCAGTACTATTATAAACCAAATCAAGACAAGCTTGGTCTACAGCAACAGGGTCAAGGCTAGCTAAAATACCAATATCCTGCATACAAGGTGCAGAAGCATTACCATCACAATCACAATCAACAGAAAGATTTTTCATAACATTAATATATGCCGCATTGCCTTTAAAATAATTAACAACACTTAAAGCCGCGTCGGCCATAGCTTCTAGGAAATGGTCTTGTTCTGGTAAATTATTCCATAACTCTTTTTGGTCGCTAACTTTACCAGCAGTATGAATTAAAGTTTTACCAGCTGATGATGCGCAGCCAATTGAAAGTTGTTTTAAAGCTCCACCATAGCCACCCATAGCATGACCTTTAAAATGTGATAAAACAAGTAATGAATCATATTTAGCTAAATCTTTACCAACATAATTTTTCTTTAAAATTTTACCGTTTGGCACATCAAGTTCCATATCTGGCCCTTCAGCATCTAATAAATCAAACGGAAAATATTTTTCCCACTCGTGTTCTTTAATTAATTCACGATGTTTTTCAGTTGAGTTTCTTGCGCCTTCATAAGCAGTATTACACTCAACAACTGTTCCATTTACGTGATTAATAACATCTTTAACAAATTCTGCTCGTAAATAGTTTTGATTTCCTTTTTCACCAGAATGCATTTTAACAGCTACTTTCCCTGGTAATTTAATACCTAAAGCTTCATAAGCTTTAATAATGTTTTCTGGAGTAATCTCCTTAATAAAATAAACTTTTGATTTTTCCATTATAATTCTCCTTTCCTTTTAATGGCCTTCGCCTTCAATAATCATTGCCCGAAGTATTCCAGCAGTTTCATATTTTCTTTTCCCCGCGCCAATTCCTACTTTAACAATTTCATAATTATTAGGTAACTTATCACCAGTTTTAATCGCGGCAATTGTCGCTGCTCCCGTTGGTGTAACTAGTTCACCTTCAACATCTGTTAAATGAAGATTTAACTTATAGTCACTAACAATATTTAAAGTAGCTGGCGCCGGAATTGGAATTAATCCGTGCTGACAGCGAATCATCCCCTTTCCTTCATATAAAGGGGAAACAACTACTTCAGACAAATTCAAATAATCAAGGCAAAAGGCAATAGCGATAATATCGACAATTGAGTCGGTCGCTCCAACTTCGTGAAAATGAACCTCATCAATTTTCGTTCCGTGAACTTTAGCTTCGGCTTCAGCTAAAATTTTGAATATTTTTTTAGCTATTTTTTTCGCCTTTTCACTAACTTGCGTTTCATCGATTATTTTTTTAATTTCTTTAAGTCCACGGTGCGAATGATGGTGCTCGTGATGATGTGAATGTCCGTGTAAGTACTCCATATCATGGTCGTGATTATCTTCTTTTAAAATAACATTAAAATCATTTGCTAACAACCCTGATTTTTTGACTTCGGTTATTTCAATATCAAAGTCTTTAACCGGGATTGATTGTAGTGCTTTAATTAATTTTTCTTTTGGTACACCTAGACCAATTAAAGCAGCCACTGTCATATCACCACTGATACCGGAATAGCACTCTAAATAAAGCTTTTGCTTAATAATATCATCTCCTTTCAGTCTATTAATTACATTATACTAATTGGAGTAAACTTTAAGTCAAGCCTTTTTTTATAAATTATCAATTTCCTCGACATAAGTATTATAAGTGCTTTCTAAATCTGAATTATAAAATATTAAAGTATTATTAACTATTTGCCACTGACTACTATTAGCAATTAGAAAATCAATTACCTTTTCTTGCTTATTTAAAATTTCTTTCATTTTATCAATATCAGTCTTTACTTCATTTGTCATATTAATATTTAAGTCTTCATTATTAATTAGTTTTTTAAAATAATTTTTATAATAATTACTAACATCCTCATTATCAATATATTCATTTATTTTTTCATCAGTAAAAGCACTTTGATAATTCTCATAATTTTCATCTAAACTATCTTTCATTTCTTGAAAATAGTTTTTGGTATTTACAAAACCAGGACCATCATTTAAATAATTACTTATCGTTAAATTATTACTAATTTGCTTATTATTTAAAGCATTATTAACATTATTATATAGTCCATTAACTTCTTTTAAATAAGCTTTTAACTGTTTTTCAACTATTTCATAATCACCAGAGCTTACAATACTTTCATTTGGCTCTCCGCCACTTGTTAAAGCAAGTTGATAATTAATTATTTCGGTTTCTAACTGTTCTTCAACATTTAAATCTCTTACGACAAAATAAGCAACGATTAATGAAAAAACAAATAAAACAATTATGGTAGCTAATATTATTTTAGTTTTAGTTTGCATAATACCACCTCTATTATAATCAAATAATAACAACTTTTAAACTTTTTGTCAATTTTATAATGGTCCAAAAAAATACTTTTAATCAAAAACTCCGCTTCTATTTTAAGAAACGGAGATAAGTTTTATTTTCGTTCACCAAAAATACTTAACAACTGTATAAATAAGTTAATATAATCTAAATATAAATCTAGTGCTCCATAAATAGCTAAATTATCTTCATTTATCATATTGAGTTTACCAAGTCTAATTATTTGCTGAACATCATAAGCAGTTAGTCCAATAAAGATAAGAATTAAGACAATAGAAATAATTAAATCAAAAGTTGAATTTTGTAAGAAAATATTAACAACAATACAAATAAGTACAGCTATTAAAGCCATAAATAGAAATGTTCCTAGTTTACTTAAATCAACCTTTGTAACCGCTCCGATAAAAGCAAAAATAGCAAAGACAACAGCGGTAATCAGGAACACATATATAATAGAAGTAAGTTCATAAGCAAGAAAAATAGTTCCAAATGTTATTCCAGTAACAAAAGAATAAAGTAAAAATGAAATTCTAGCCGTAACCGGACTCATTTTCATAATTCTGGCTGACAAAAAGATAACTAGGGCGATTTCAATTATTACAACAATTAAAAGCCCCCAACCAGAAACAATATTTAAAACGGTATATGGATAATAAGTAGCTAAAATATACCCTACCGCAAAGGTTACTAATAAACCAATAAACATCCAAGTAAATACTTTTGGTAAAATTTGTTTTGACATTTTTTTCGCCTCCTTATATAGTATTATACCATTTTTATAGTATTTTTAATACTTTTATTAGTAATTATCCGCAACAATTTTCACTTTTTTCATATAATAAATTGACAAATATGAAAATATATAATAAAATTATATTGTCTTATTTGGGTCTATAGCCAAGTGGTAAGGCATGGGACTGCAACTCCCTGAGCGTTGGTTCAAATCCGACTAGGCCCTCCAATAAGTAATTATCCCTTGAATTTTCAAGGGTTTTTGTATGTCATTTTTTGTTTTTTAATCACTACATCGCAGTGTAAAAATATTGTAAACTATGATAATTTTATATTGTTCTTATGATAAAAATACTATATAATTTAATTATAGTAGTGAGGAGATGTTTTTATGAGATGTAATAATTGTGGAACTATTAATGAAAATAATGCAACTATATGTATAAATTGTAAATCACCATTATCAAGAGTAACTAATCAACCCCAAAACATAGTTCCTAATCAAACTGTAAACAATAACGTTCAGGCCAGGCCTAATATAACAAACAATAATGTTCAGGCTAATCCTAGTATGACAAACAACAATGTTCAGGCTAATCCTAGTATGACAAACAACAATGTTCAGGCTAATCCTAGTATGAC
>CALVRT010000063.1 GCA_944358735.1 uncultured Bacilli bacterium
AAAATTAAAATAAAAATACAAAAAAAGAGCCTTACTTGCCCTATAAATTACTTATAAGTTCCTCAACACTTTTAACAGTTTTATGACAAACTTTAATTAACTTTTCATTACCATTTTCCATAGCAACCCCTTTACCTAACTTACACATTTTAATATCATTGATATTATCACCTATCATAATCATATTTTTAGGTTTAACATTTATTAATTTACCAAGCCATTTAACTGCATTACTTTTATTAACCGATTTATCAGTAAAATTAAGATAAGTATCACTAACATAAGCCGTAACTTTAGGATAACGTTTAACTAAATCAATCATTAAGTGTGAAGCTTTAGATTTATCAATTACTCTGGCGATAACAGCATTAGTGTTTTTTAAGACTTCATTTCGGTAAGCATAGCCTAAATCAGCTAAAGGATTGCCAACATAAATAGAATTTTTTAATTCATTAAATATATGTTTCGCACTATCTAAAGCAATATCTTTACGGTAAATTAAATGATAATCTTTATCAAAAATCATTCCGCCATCATTACAAATAATATAAGAAAAATTAAGTTTGCCATCAATTTTTTCTTTTATGCGGTTGATACTTCTTCCTGTTGCGATTACAAAAGTATTGCCCTTTTTTACAAATTCATTAACCGCTTTAATATTATTTTCAAAGTTTTTATCGTATAAAGTTCCATCAAAATCACTTATTAATATCATTTATGCATCACCAACACCTATTTTACCATTTCACTACTATTAAGTCCATAACTTTTGAAAAAAACTAATTAAATACTAATTTAAAGTTCATTTGTTTATTTAATCTTTTTTTAGAAAGTGTATAAATAAAACTACCGATAACGTGTTCTTGCATAAGCGACACTTCTTTATCATTAGTAGGAATATTTATATATTTTTTTTGAATTAAAGTTGGAACTTTATTTTCAAAATCAATTTTATATTCTGTGTGATATTTATAGGCATTTAACAATAAAGATTCATCAGTATCAATATTTAAAGCTTTTAAATCTTCAGCTAACTCCTCTAAATTAGCTAAAGCATTAGTGCGAATTAATGGTGTTATTCCTAGTACCGCACAACTTCCTAAAGTAACGATTATTAAATCTGATAAAATTGATAATGGTAAACTATCTATATATTTTTGAAAATCTAAAGTATTCATTGTATTTGCTTTATCAGCTAAACTAATTGATTTAACAACGGGAATTATCATTAAGGCTCTTTTAAAGGTTCTAACTAAACTAAATCCATATTTTGCTTCAGATATTCTTTCTAATAAATCATAATTAATAGTAATTTTCATCTAATCACCTTCTAAAAATTAAATATTATTATATTTTATTAGGAAATGATTGTCAATAATAGAAAAACTCTCCAAATGGAGAGTCTTCCTACATCATCTCTTCTAACTTATGTTTGGCTTCAATTGTCTTTTCATCAATAGCATTTTTAACCGCATTCATTACCGGTTTGTTATATTTTTGATATGCTATTGTCGCCACACTACCAACTAATATCATAGCTACATCTCTCATTTTCATTATATCACCTCTTGCTAGAAAAATGATGGTATGCTTTAGCATACATATATAATTTAACCATTATTTATCATTTTATACTTAATTTTTTCCAAAAGGTCACTATTTCTTTGATATTCATTGTTATTATAAACACATCTTGCGAAAGCTTCTGCTTCACCAATAATAATTAATTTTCTTTTTGCTCTCGTAACGGCTGTATAAATTAACTTTTTATAAAGCATTCTTTGATAAGCTTTCACAACAGGAATAATTACAAGTTCAAATTCACTACCTTGACTCTTATGAATACTAATAATAAAACCGTGTTTAATTTTAATTAAATCTTTAGGTAAATATTTGACAATATTCCCATCAAAATCAATATAAATTTCATTTTTGCCACTTTTACTATCATTTGCATATTTAATTAATTTTATAACCCCAATATCCCCATTAAAAATATTTTCTTCCGGCATATTAACAAGTTCTAATACTTTATCCCCTTCTCTATATAATACATCACCATGCGCTATTTCATTTTTATTATCACTTGGCGGGTTTAAAACATCTTGCAAAGTTTTATTTAAAGCATCAATTCCATTTTCTCCTTTATACATTGGGGCCAGTATCTGCATTCTTTTATAATCATAACCTTTACTAGCTATTTGATGCGCTAAATGTTTTAAATTTTCTTTTAAACTTTGGGCACTACAAGTTAAAAAAGTATAATCACTTCTCGTTTCTGTAAAATTTTCACTTAATTCATTATTTTTTATTTCACTAGCCAAAGCATTGATATAAGAGTCTTCATCTTGTCTATAAAGATGTTCAAGATAAACTGTATCAATCATATCACTGTCAATTAAATCTTTTAATAATTGACCTGGTCCAACACTTGGAAGCTGATTATAATCACCAACTAAAATTAATTTAATATTACTTGTTAATCCTTTAAGTAAACTATCAAATAAATTAATATCAATCATACTTGCTTCATCGACAATAATAAGTTTACTATAATCTTTATTATTTTCATTAACTAAAAATTCATTACTATCTTTATTCCACTTTAGAAAACGATGGATAGTTGATGCTGGAAGATTAGCCCCTTCACTCATTCGTTTACTTGCTCTTCCAGTTGGCGCGAGTAAAGCAATTCTATCAATAAATTCATCATCTCTATAATTATGCATTATTTGATAAATTCGGCAAATTGCTCTAATAATTGTCGTTTTACCAGTTCCCGGACCGCCGGTAATGATTAAAACATTATTGTTAATGGCTTTTATAATCGCTTCTCTTTGTTTATCATTATAAACAATATTATTTTCTTTTTCTAAATAATCAATTAATTCTAATATTTTATCATTTTTAGTGTTGTCTTTAATAGCTAAATTATACATGGTATTGACAATATTTTCTTCAGCTTCATATAAACTTTTCAAATAATATTTATCATCTTCTATAATAATATCCCCATCTAAAGCCAGTTCATCAAAAACATTATCATAATCAGTAAAATCAAGGCCTAAATAACGGTTAGTAGCTCTAATAATATTTTCTTTAGCTAAATAAACATCCCCGTTTTTATAAGTAAGTTCATTTATAACGTATAAAACCGCTGGTTTAAGTCTACGAACATCAGTGCTATCATAATCCATTTTTTGAGCAATTAAATCAAGTTTAGGAAAAGATATTTCGGGAATACTTGTAAAACTATATATATTATGCTGGAGCATATCTAAAGTATTTTCCTTATATTCGTTATAAATAGTAATTGCATCTTTCATATTAAAACCTAAATCCGTTAATTTTACTAAAACTTCGTGACTACCATTATACTTAAGTAAAACACTATAAATTAAATCCATTTTTTTCGCAGTCATTTTTGGTACTAGATTCAAACAAGTTTTGTCATTTAAAATTTCATTTAAAGCATCTTCCCCTAAAGTATCAACAATACTAGTGGCAAGTTTTTCTCCAATACCTGGAAAAAGATTACTGGATAAAAAAACAACGACACCTTCTTTATCACTCGGTTTAACTTTTTCATAACTTTCGGCATTAAACTGAAAACCATATCTTGGATGATTGACAATAGAACCGGTTAAAATATATTTATCTTCACTATTTAAATTAAAAAAATAACCAGTAAAAGTAACAGTCTTTCCAATATGTTTTTTCATCTCTTCGATATCGGTTTCTTCAACTTTCATAATCCCAATTGTATAACCTTTATCAGAGCGATAAATGCTCCTTCTATATTCTCCTTTAATATATCCATCCATACGAACCACCTTTATAATTATATCAAAAAATAGGCCTTTATTCTAGGGCCTATCTTATCTAACGTGATTATTAGTCTGACCAAGTGAAGTATTTGAAACAACAACTCCACCAGCACTATCAAGATTATATTGTAAAGAAGCAAAGTCAATGCCATTTTCTTCACAGTATGCTGAAAGTTCAGCTGTACTATCAAAACTAGAAAAACCATTTGGGTCATTGTAAATCATTCCAAGGTCAGTTTCTGGAACTTGATTATTAAATGCTTTATAAATTTGACTTGCGCCAAAAATAGCCGTTACCGCTAAAGAACCAGCAATAACAACTTTAGCTACTTTTTTATAAAAATTAAGTTTTTCTTCTTTTTTAATTTCATCTCTTTGTCTCATTCGTTCTTCATAATTTTTTCTAGCAACATCTTTCCATGCGCTTTCAGGAATACTACCACCTGGTAAATTGCTAGTCATCGGTTCACGGCGAGGTGCTGCCGCCTCACCTAAAGCATTAATATTACTAGGATTATTCATTTAAATCCCCTCCTTAACTTAATTATACTATAAATTACTAATTAGTCAAACTTTTTCTTTAATTAAAAGCGTTCCCTTGACATATGGATAGACAGTTTCTTCTAATTTAACATCTGTTAAATTACCAATTAAA
>CALVRT010000064.1 GCA_944358735.1 uncultured Bacilli bacterium
CTTTTAAAGTGGCTGTTGTATTTTTATATAAAGTCTGTCCTTTAGTTAGACCACTACTCGTTATTTTAACCGCTTCATTATTTGAATTAGTTATACCAAGTGTTTCTAATTTGGCATCAAAAGTACCTGCATTTTCAACAATAATACTATATTCTACATAATCTCCTTTATTATATAAATTAGCTTCTAAATCAGCTGTTAAATCACTATAATTATTTTTAACATTTTCCCCGTCACCACCTGTTTTTGTTACATCCGCACTTATTATTCTTATATTCCAATCACTAGAAATTTCACTAGTACCTGTAATATTTAATCTAGTCTGAAAAGCCGCATAACCGACACCCATTAAACAAATTATTCCGATTAATATCATTATAATTATTTTATTGCGCCTTTTTTCCCTATACATATAGTTCCTCCATAAAATTATTACTCACATCGCTATTATTCTAATTATAATTAAAAATAAAAGTACAAACCACGTCATTAAATATCGTGGATAACCAATTATTTATATGAAATAATATTTTTGTCGGTGGTAGTATGATTAAAAAATATCGAGAAAAATGTGGGTATACCCAAGAACAATTAGCTGAAATTTTAGATATAAGTTGGAGACAACTTCAAAGAATTGAAAAAGATGAGACTAAAACTAAAATAAGTACATTAAAAAAAATTATTAAAATATTAAATATTCCTGATAATGAAATAATTAAATTAATGAAAAAATAAGCTATCAAGATTTTTCCTGATAGCTTATTTTCTATTAGTATGTAATTTTTTTATTTTCTTATCAAGTACACTTAACATTAAATCAAAATCAATAATCTCTAAATTAGTAATTGGATGAATCTCTTTAGTTCTAAATACTCTCTTTTTATAATATTTCATATGTCTTGAATCCTTAATAGTTTTCCTTGTTTTTAAAATTCTTAAATTACTAATTGTTAGTACCGTATTACGTAAATTTTGTGGTTTTTCAATTGTTTTAGGTTTTACTTTAGTTGATTTTGAAACTTCTGGCATAATAACGGGGTCAACTTTAGGCGTATCTGTAACATTAGGTTTTGGAGACCCTTCGACTAATTTAGACGTTACTTTTGGTTTTTCTACCACTTTTTCTTTAGCTGGAATATCTACCTTATTTAAAACTGGATTAACTGGTATATTAGGTTTTAAATCACCAGTTGGCACTTCAGTAAAGACAGAAGGTTTCTGAACTCCTGGTTTAATCGGTTTGTTTTTAGATACTTCCATTGGTTTCATTAAATCAGGTTTACTATTAAAGACACTTTCCTTTAGCGGTTCAGTCTCGAAAATCTTTTTATTTACAAATGTATTCTTTGCTGTTTTAGAAGCTACTGACGTTGACTCTTCATCCTTGATTTCTTTAGGCTTTACAAAGTCAGTTAACATTTCTTTAGGTTCAATATCCAATATTTCTAAATTATCCTCTGTCACTTTAATTTTTGATTTTTCTTCCGTATTCTCTAAAACGTCTTCTGATTTATCATCTTTTTCAATAATATTTTCATCTATTTGTAAAGAGTTAGTTTCTTCCAAAGAATTTTTATCTATAGCTTTTTCAGAATCATCTAAAGTTAGGACTTCATTATCCATTGATAAAACTGCATTATCAGAGTTTTCTTTAGGTTTTAAATCCTCTAAACTTATTAATTTAGCTTCCAAGACAATGTTTTTATTAGCGCGTTTTTCTTTTATTTCTTCACTAATTATTGCTTCATTACCACTTTGCTTCTCATCTTGTAAAACATTATCTCTTTCATCTAACATTTCCGTTATTCTATTAATAATCGTAATAACGCATACAGCAACAATTTGCAATAAAAAAGCCCCCATTAATAACTGCATTAAAGTTAAAACATCACTATTTGAGTATAGTGCATTTTCCCGATAAATATTAATATCATTAGACTGAATAGCGACAAGTACCAAACAAAATAGCGTCTGAACAATCGCAAATCCCGTAAAATTAATAATTCTTATAGCTTTAGTTAATTTTTTATAAAAAACCGTAATTAGACAAATAATTGCTGAAATAATGATAACGACAAATAAGGTGATAAAATTTGGAAAATACAAAGTCATAAAGAATCCATTTACAACATTGTCAAATAAATCAAATAACGTACTGCCACCAATAAATAAAACAACCGCGATGACAATAATATAAATTAATAAAATTATTTTTTTGACATCTTTTTCTTTTTTTGTTGTATCGCGTTCTAAAAACATCACAACCATTGGAACCATTAAAATGATTAAGAAAAATGGATGCGCGATAACATTATCAAAAAGTATTTGTAGTTTTTCAAGAAATGAAAGTTCCTCCAAAATTACCACCTCGCACTACATTTACTATACCATAGATAGCTATTTTTTGTCTACTTTTACTAGAAATTTTTGTTTTATACTTGTGATAAAATTAGGTCCAAAAATATCACTAATTGTCTTTGATTTATAAGCAACAAAGAAATAAATAAGAATACCAATTGCTCCATATAAAATAATAAATAATATAGAAATAAATCTTGATTCTGATACATTTGGAATAAATAAGTTAATAATACTTAAACTTACAATCATAATTAAAGTACATAACACTGTTTTTAAGAAAGATTTAAAAGCTTTAAAGTAATTAATACCGGTTTTTTGTTTAATACGGTAAAGTAAATATAAACTAGCTGAAGTATCAATTAAAATGTTTAAAGTAATTGTTGCATAATAAGCTTCTAATCCTAAATGAATAAATAGATGCATAAATGGGACATTTAAACATATTTTAACAATTAATGAACCCACTAAAGCGATTATTGAATCTTTAGTATTATTTAAAGTCTGATTAGTATTAATCATAACTGTAAATAAAGAAAGCGGTATTTGTGATAAAATAAGTAAAGCGAAAATTGAAGTGTTAAGTTCATTATAACCGTAAAATACCGTCCATACGCTACCAGCCATAAAACTAATACCAGCTGAAAGTGGAATAGTTACTAAAAATAACACTTGAATCGCTTGCGTTATTTTACCGTTAACTTCTTTAAAGTTCTTAATCGCATAAGCGCTAGCAATAGCCGGAATTAAACTTGTAATAATACCTGTGGCAATTGACATAACTATCATATTTAGTTTTGAACCCCAAGTTGAAATAACACTAATAACATTTTCACTAATAGCCGTTGTATAACCAAGTGATGATAAAGCTTTAACTACCGTAAAAACATCAACCATCGTAAATGCTGACTGAAGTACAGAAATAACGACAAAAGGTAGCGCATAAAAAATAATTTTCTTAACAATATCTTTATGCGTAATATGATTTTCTTCAGACCTCATTTTTTCATCACGATGAAGTTCTTTTTTATTTTTCTTAATTTTACCAGCTACATAGAAATAAGCAGCTATTGCCCCAACCGTAGCGCCAAAAACAGCGACCCCTACTGCCGTATTAGTTGATAAATGAAAGACTTTTAAAGCAAAAAAGGAACCAGCTAAAATAACAATAACCCGGACAATTTGCTCTAAAATATTAGCAACTGATGAAGTAGTCATTATTTTATGGCCTTGTAAATATCCTTTAGATACACTTAAAAATGGCACAATTAAAATAGCTGTTGAAATAACTCTAATTACCATTGCAACATCTTCAATAGAGTTACCACCTTTAACATCACCAATAATTAAATAAGCTATTTGTGGAGCAAAAATAAATAAAACGAGAAAAGAAAGAACCCCTAAAACTGAAATTATTTTTAAGCCGACTTTAAAAGTTCGTTCTTTTGTATTATAAAAACCTTTAGCATTATATTCACTAATGACTTTACTCATAGCGACGGGAATACCAGAGGTTGCTAAATTTAAAAACATATTATAAATTGAATAAGCGTAACTATATAATGCCCCCCCTTGAACACCAATTATTGCATAAAAAGGAATTACATAAAGTAGTCCAATTATTTTACAAATAACAATGCCAAAGGTTGATATAGCGGCACCAGCTAAAAAACCTGTTTTTTTCAAGTTAAATCACCTTACCTATAAACAATTAAAGCCGAAAAACAATATACCTGTTCTTCAGAAAATATACTGACACTTACCGCATAATGAATATCAATTATTTCAGGATTTTCTTCTGCGATAAAACTATTTATAGCACTTTCTAAATCTTTTTCGTGCCCTTCGTCAAACACTTTTACTTTCATTATTATATCACCATTTTAATTTTATACAAAATCTATTTCAAAAAAAGTCAAAAAAAGATTTAATTGTAAATAACAAAATTAAATCTTTAAAAATATTTCTACTGTTTCA
>CALVRT010000065.1 GCA_944358735.1 uncultured Bacilli bacterium
CTTTTAAAGTGGCTGTTGTATTTTTATATAAAGTCTGTCCTTTAGTTAGACCACTACTCGTTATTTTAACCGCTTCATTATTTGAATTAGTTATACCAAGTGTTTCTAATTTGGCATCAAAAGTACCAGCATTTTCTACTATAATACTATATTCTACATAATCTCCTTTATTATATAAGTTAGCTTCTAAATCGGCTGTTAAATCACTATAATTATTTTTAACATTTTCTCCATCTCCGCCTACTTCTGTTACATCTGCACTTATTATTCTTATATTCCAATCACTAGATATATTACTAGTACCTGTTATATTTAATCTTGTTTGAAAAGCTGCATATCCGGCTCCCATCAAACATATTATCCCTACTAATATTAGAATAATAATTTTATTGCGTCTTTTTTCCCTATACATATAGTTCCTCCATAAAATTATTGCTCACATCGCCTACTATAATCATTTTATAGCTCATTTTGAGCTATGTCAAGATTTTTTAACTCATTTTGAGTTATTTTGTTGTTGGTGAAGAATATGATAGGAAAAATATTAAAATATATGCGCATAAATAGGAAATACAACCAAACGACTATTGCTAAAAAGTTAAATATCGGCCAAACAACTTTAAGTGGATGGGAACGTGGCTTTAGAGAGCCAACATTTGATATGGCTTTAAAAATAGCAGAACTATGTAATTACGAAATAATAATTAAAGATAAAACCACAAATGAATACATAACTTTAGATAAAATAAAAAGGCAATAAAATAACTAGAAAGTAATTAATACCTTCTAGTTATTTTTGCGTTTTTTTAAATAATAAGTACTACTAGCAACTCCTAATATTGATAAACAAAGTAGCACAATATAAATTACAATATTATCGCTAGTTTTAGGGTTACTCGTTTTTTCATTATTTAAATCATTATTAACTTTATTAATATTGCTATTGTCTTGATTATTTTCTTCTGGTTCATTAATAACTAAATCTTCCCCAATGTATTTAGCGTTAATAACGAACCCATTAGTAGTATCCCCAGTAATTTCAAATTCATAATCATCAGTGTTTGTAGCTTTTAAACTATATTCACTCGGTACAATATTTGTGTCATAGTTTTCATATAAATCAGTAAGTACTTTATTCCAGTCATCATCATTAGTTACTTTAATCGTTTGTTCTTTTGTGTTGTGATTATATAAATCTAAAGTAAGTTCAGTAGGACGCTTTTTATTCCTATCATTATTATCAAGCCAGTTAATTAAAATACTGGAATCATCAAGGCGACGGGGTTCGTGTTTAATATAAACATCAATATTTCCATTTTCATCTACTTCGTATCTATACTCATAGTCATTAAATCTTTCAACAATTTTATATTCAAACTGCGTTTCTTCTTCCCAAATTGGAACGCCATCATCGCCAATAGGATATAGATAAAGTATTTTAATAACTTCCTGGCAAGTATTTTCATCAATATACTTTTCTTCATCTCTACCACAAGTTAAACGTTGTATTTCAATACGGTCATTATTAATTGGTATCATTTCCAATCCAAAAGCCCTATCATTATCCCGGCCGCCACCATCATCCCAGTGTTCGGTATAAGTAATATTTTTTTCAAAGTCTGTAATATAATGCATATTTATTTGGGTTTGTCCGTCACCAATAGCTCCGCCTGATGAATAGTCCTTACGGTAACCACCAACTTCATCATTATCCCAAACTATAAATTTAGAAAATTCAAATTCCCCTAAAAAGTCTACATCAAAAGTCCAAGTTGTAGTCGTTGGTGTGCTTTTTATCACCGCATCTTTCGCATAAAATGTTTTAGTAACGGTATCATCTGTATATTCATCAAGAAATACGTAAGTTACAGATTCTGGCCTGGTATTAAATTTATTGCCATAGTCAATCCAATCAATAACAAGTTTTCCAGATATGTTATAAGATGGAAGCGCACTTACATCTGCCGGCTTTAAAATAAATAATGATACAAAAACAATACATACAAATAGTATCTTTTTCACATTTTCCCTCCTCAATCTTATTGTATCACATAATTATCTAATTATAAAATATTTTTTTATGTCAAAAAATAAAATTTATGATACAATTATATTGACAATATAATATTGTCTAGTAGGAGTGATTTTATTGTACTGTGAGAATTGTGGTAACAAATTAAACGAAGGAGCAGATGTATGTCTCGAATGTGGACATAAAGTTAAAAAAGAAACAGGAAACATTAATATTCAAAATATTCCAAACGAATACCGGCCGATTTCTATGTGGGGTTATTTCGGTTATGAAATATTATTCGCTATTCCATTTATAGGTTGGATTATTTTATTAGTATTTGCTTTTGGCGGAACATCTAATATTAATGTTAAAAATTTCGCAAGGTCATATTTCTGTTTTTTAATCGTTTTAATAGTAATTATCCTTATTTTTAGTGCAGTTGTAGCTGGAACAGCAGCTACTATGGCTTAAGAAAACTGGTTTTCCAGTTTTTTTTAAAAAAAAATATTGACACCAATGACACATTGTGATATTATTTATTTGTGAGACACTTACAGCAATATATAAATATGATTTGTGCTCATAAATGTGTCTCGTATAAAGCCACATACAGCAAACAAATATATTTGGTAAAATAATGTGGCTTGTCTTATTTTAAATATAAAGGAGGGATACCTATGGGAATAATTGAAAGTATGCAAAAACAAAATACAACTATTAATACTAAAGGGGGAAAATATTATAGTAGTACATATAATGCTAATTTAGATTTATTCTGTAAAATATCAAGATATGATAACGAAAAAGAAATATTAAAAACTTTTGAAAAAGCTTTAACCGAAGATAAAGTTCTCGCTTTAGCTAATCTACTTTATATACTTGATATTAGAGAAGGTAAAGGTGAAAGAAGAATTTTTAAAATTTGTTTTAAACTTCTTTGTAAAAATTACCCTGAACTTGCAGAAAAAATACTACCATTTATAAAAGACCTTGGTAGATATGATTATATTCTTGTAGGTATGAACACACCTATTCAAAATAAAGTAATCGAGTTAATTAAATTGCAGCTTGAAGAAGATAAAAATAATAATAATCCATCATTATTAGCTAAATGGTTACCTTCACTTCGAACACATAATAAAAATAATAAGCAAGCTAAAATTCTTTGTAAAAGACTTGGAATGACAGAAAAAAAATATCGTAAATTATTAAGTGAACTTCGTAGTAAAATAAATATTGTGGAAAAAAATATTACAAACAAGGAAAACATTACTTTTTCAACAGTTCCTACTAAAGCTATGCTTAAATATCGTAATTGTTTTAGTAAGAAGTATACCAAAGAATATAAAAAGTATTTAGAAAATTTAACTAACAAAGAAACTAAAGTAAATGTAACCGGTTTATTTGCCTATGAAATAATCAGTAAATTAATTAATTTCTATGGTAATGTTGTCAATATTACAGAAGATGAAAGCAAATTATTTGAAGAAATGTGGAAAAACCAAAAAAATATTTTAAAAAATAATAACTCAAATATTTTAGTAGTTGCTGATACATCTGGGTCAATGACTTATCCTAACAAATTACCACTGGCTAATTCACTAGGTTTAGCTATTTATTTAGCAGAAAGAAACAAAGGTATTTTTAAAGATTATTTTATTACTTTTTCTAGTGAACCCAAACTTCAAAAAATTACCGGAGATAATATTGTTGAAAAAGTTTCTAACATTGAATCTATAGTTGCATCTACTGACATCGACAAAGTCTTTACCCTAATATTAAATGCTTTAAAAGATAACAAGACCAATAAAAATGAATGCCCTTCACATATTATTATCATTTCTGATATGGAGTTTGATAAAGGTGTTTTATCAAATAATGGTACTAACTTTGAAGGCTGGAAAAAAGCCTTTAAAGATGCTGGTTATCTCCTTCCAACAATCATTTTTTGGAATGTTGCAGCTGAAACTAATGGCATCCCAACAACCATATATGATAAAAACGTTCTAATGGTAAGTGGATTTTCAACTAACCTTTTAGATAATTTATTAAATCTTGAAAACTATACACCAATTGATGCTATGATATCTACTTTAGAAAAATACGTAAGGATGCTTGGATAATGGAAAAGAAAGAATTTATAACTATTAGAGTATGGAAAGACACTAAAGAAAAATTAGAGGAAATAAGAATAAAAGAAATGCTTAAAAATAAACAAATGGTTTCTTTAGCTAAAACCATTGAAATATTAATTGAAACATATAATAACCAAAATAAAAAATCATAATTTTAAATATAGTTATGATTTTTTTTACTACATATGTTGCAAAAACGCGGAAAAATATTTTTTATTCCGTTAAAAATTCACATTTCTATTTACATTTAATAAATTACATTATAAAATTAAATTGGGGTTATTGCAATTTATTAATACGGATGATTTAACAAGTTAAGAAACTAAATTTAATCAAATTGACTTTTTCTAGGAAAAAATATATAATGTTCCTAGAGAAAGGAAATGACAACTATGGATAATTATAATAAAATTTTAAATTATACTAAAAAAAATAATGGTTATATTACGGTTGATGAAGTAAAAAAATTAAAAATTAATAAAACATTTTTGTACAATTTAGTAAATAAAAACAAACTAGAAAAAGTAGGAACAGGTGTTTATAAATTACCAGAATATCCTATAGACAATTTTTATATTCTATCAAAATGTAGTAAAAGAATGTGCTATTCTTATGCCACTGCTTTATATTTGCATAATATGTCCGATAGAATTCCAATTATTTACGATATTACTGTTCCATATAATTACAATGGAAGCCTATCAAAAAACAGTAATATTTCTTTAAGATATGTTAAAGAAGATATTTTTGAACTTGGAATGACAAATATGAAAACAATTAACGAATTAAATGTTAAATGTTATGATTTAGAAAGAACTATTTGTGATATCATTAAAGATAAAAACCGAATGGATATAGAAATTTATTCTAAAGCTTTAAAAGAATATGTCAAAAGAAAAGACAAAGATATTTTTAAACTGGCTAAATACGCTAAAAAACTAGGTATAGAAAAAGAAGTAATTGAAATAATGGAGGTGTTATTATAGTTGAATAGTGATAAATTAAATAGTATTATTAAAAAAAAGTCAAACGGGAATAATTATATAGCGCAGCAATTACATCAAATGTTTTTCTTTGAACACATCTTAATGAGATTAGAGAAAAGTAAATATAAAAATAACTTAATCTTGAAAGGTGGGGTTTTATTATCTTCTATTATGGGAGATAATTTACGAACAACCAAAGATATTGATGCAACATTAAAAAACATTCCCTTAAATATAATAGAAATTAAAAAAATAATTCATGATATCATTTCTATAGATATAAATGATAATGTCAGTTTTGAAATAGTCAGCATTAAAGATATAAGAATAAATGACGAATATGGTGGCTTTAGAATAAATGTTAAAGGAACATTTTACAAAATAAAAGCTTATTTTTTCATCGAAATTACCACCGGAGATATTATTACGCCAAGAGAAATACGTTATAGTTATAAGGCAATATTTGAAGACAAAAAAATAAATATTATGGCATATACAACTGAAACTATAATTGCCGAAAAATTTGAAAGTATTATAAATAAAAACATTACAACTACAAGAGCCAAAGATTTTTATGATTTATATATGCTGATGCACAAAAATAATATTAACAACAACAATTTAATTAAGGCGATAAAAAATACATTTCATAAAAGAAATACTAACTATAATATAGAAACATTTAAAGAAATAATTGAACTTTTAAAAGACAATTATTTTATTAAAAATGTTTTTAATAACTATCAGAAAAAAATGAGCTATGTCCAAAACATTACCTTTGAAGATACAATAAAAGCTTTAAACAAAATAATAAATATATTAGAAAGCGAGACATTCGTGAAAAATTAATAAAATACAAAAATCATAACTAATTTTAAACTTTAGTTATGGTTTTTTATTGTTGTAAAAACTCGGAAAAATAATTTTTTTTCAGTTAAAATACAACACTTCTATTTACTTTTTCTAGGAGAAACACAAAATTATTCCTTAAAAAAGAAAAAAGAGCCTTAAGCTCTAAAAGGTGTTTATGTCTTTATCGTAATAGTCCTCTGGATTAACAAAAGAACCATTAACTTTAAGTTCAAATAAGACGTGGCTACCTAAATCTTTGTTAATATTTGAAGTGCCACTTTTACCAATTGATTGTCCTTGCACTACTTTATCGTTTTCTTTAACAGTTACTTCACTTAAGCTTTGATAAATTGTTGTCACTTTATCACTGTTTTTAATTTCGACAACATTACCAAGTAAATTATCTTCTTTAACACTAACTACTGTACCATCTAAAACACTGATAACTTCAAAGCCATCGACACCACCATAAGCAACGCCATTATTTTGTAAATAAGTTTGTTCATAGTTAATTATTGAATTTTGTTGTTCTTCTTCTGTACCTTTGTAATCATAAAAATTTTGAACAATCTTAACATTGCCATCAGTATATGGTCTAGTAATTATTGAACTCGTTCCAACAACCGGAACTTCTTCTTGTTCATATAAATCAGAAACATAGTTATATTCTTCATCACTAGTATCTGCTTCTTTTTGTAAATTTTGGTTAGAATAATCTACATAATATAAAGCTCCTAAAAGTAACGCAAATAACCCAGTATAAATTCCATATAGTGCAGGTTTTTTTAACTTAATCTTCTTCATAATTTCACCTCTATTATCATTGTGAACAATTTGAAGAAAATTATACTAAATTTTTTTTATTTCTGTTCCTTGATAATAATGTTTTAAAATTTTATCATACGTATATCCTTCTTTAGCCATACCAAGCGCACCATATTGACTCATTCCCACACCATGTCCAAAACCTTTAGTTGTAATTGTTACAGTTTCACCATTTTGAACAATATTAAAATAATTAGACCTTAACGAAAGTTTAGTCGCGACATCTCTCCCATTAAACTCTGAACCATTTATTTTTATTTTTTTAACTCTTCCTGTACTAGTTGTTTCCGTTACTTCAGTAGTTAATGTTTCGTTATATGTAAGTCCTAGTTTAGTATAAAAGTCTTGTAAATTAAAAGTTGCCGTATCTTCAAAAACTGGGGAAGCTTCATCCCAAGTGCTGGAAACACTTCTTAAATAAGGTACTTTAGCCGAAAAAACTTCTTCACTATTTTCGGTTTTACCAGTACTAGTTGAAAAAAACAAAGCCTCAACAACTTCATTATTATAAGATAAATATTCTCCTTTGGTTTCTAATACAGCCGTTTTAATTTTATTTATTTTACTAGTATAATCATCTTGCCATTTTTCTTTTAACTCATCATCAGTTAAATAGACTTGATTACTTACTGTATTAACAACATCATAATCATTATTTTGATTTTGCTCCATTTTTACCATAACATAGCTACGAGAAGCTACTGCTTGAGCTTTTAAAGCTTCCAGTTCAAAACTAGCCGGCATTTCTCCAGCCAAAACACCTTTGATATATTCTTCAAAAGGAACTTCAGTTATTTGATTACTTTTTTCATCTTTAACCCTAACTACTTCATTTGTCATATAATGAAATTTTATTTCATCAGTCCTGATAAATAAACTGACGATAATAAACGGTATTAATATTATTAATAAAGTAACTAGGATTAGTTTTTTCATAGTTCACCAACTTTCTCAAATCAACTAAAGTTTGAATACAGAAAAAAATCATATAGAAAATTTACTACTAAATACGCTAATGCCATACTTACTATTAAATATAATACTCTTGAAGCATAATATTTATTCTTTTTAAATAAATTATTTATATTAATACTATCTAATGCCCATATCGTAATAATTAAAACTATAACATATAAAAGTGCTTTTAAAAACATCTTTAATCCTTGTAATTATCAAGCATATCAATTCTTCTTTGATGACGCTCTTCACCTTTAAATTTTGTTTTTAAATAAACATCAATAATATCTTTAGCTCTAATTAAAGGCATTTTTCCACTTAAAGCAATTATATTAGCATTGTTATCACATCTTGCTTGTCTAACTTCCTTGGTGTTATTAACTTTCGCACATCTAATACCGCGAACTTTATTACACGCGATACTAATACCAATACCACTGCCACAGATAGCAATTCCTTTTTCTACTTCACCATTATTGATACCTTTACCAAGTTTAAAAGCCGGCACAGGATAATCACTGGAAACTGGACTATCAGCTCCATAATCAATTACAGTATAACCTTTCTTTTTTAAATAAATTGTAATTTTTTGTTTTAAGTGATATCCGCGATGGTCAGAAGCTAACCCTATCTTTTTTACAGGAATATTCATATCAACAATTGTTTTTTCTTGATAGTCATTTTTAACAATATCTTTTAAAGAGGCCTCTTTTGCCACTTTTATTTCATCTTTAATTTCATCGTTCATTTTAGTATTTGTTTCATTTTCAGTTACTTTTTCTTTTGTTTCTTTATCCATTTTATCACCTCATTTTTATTATATCACCCTTTTTTGAAAATTATAAGAAAAAAAGAAACCTTATTTGGCTTCTTTATCAAATCCATATTTTTTATTAAATTTTTCAACACGACCAGCTTTTCTAACTGTTCCTTGTTTTCCTGTAAAAAATGGATGACATTTATCACATACTTCAAGTTGCACTTCTGGCTTGTTTGACCTAACAGTAAAGGTATTACCACAAGCACAAGTAACTTTTGTTTCCATATATTCTGGATGTATGCCTTTTTTCATTACTATCTCTCCTTCCGCCATAACTAATTTTTTAGTTATAGAAATTCATTTGCGTATATATTGTAACAAATAAGTTTTTAAAAATCAAGTATTTAATAGCTTTTTATCAATTTGTTCGATAACCCGGCTCGCTATCATATTCTCACCACTTTGCGTTGGAAATTTATTTTCATCAAGAAAGTCAGGTTGATTTTCAAAACTACTTGTCAAATCAATATAATTCACATTGTTATCTTCGCATATTTCCGAATACTTTTTATTTAAATATTTAAAAACTTCAGCACTATTATTAGTCAAAATTGGGTCATAATAACCAACCAATATAATATCTTCCTTACAATATTCTCGAATTAACTTTAATAAATAATCTAAATCTTTACCTAGTTCATCAATATAATCATATACTTTAGAACTAGAAATGCGATTTATAACATCATTTCCAGAAAAAGATAAAGTTACTAAATCAGCCTTAATTAAAGCATTTTTTAATGTAATTTCAGTATCATTTTTAATTATTTTTTTATTACTATTTATTTCAGTTTGTAAGTCAGTTGTTGTCAAATTTTCTTTACTATAATCATCAACATATACTTCTAAAACATCTTTTTCTTTTAAATAATTTTTCACATATTCTGTATATACTTCTGTACTTCCTGTCTCAAAACTATTTATCGCGAGATAATAAACTTTCCTATCTAAATTACACAAATATATCAAAAAAATAGATAAAATTATTAAACCAATTATCATTATTTTTTTCATAACATACACCTCAAAAACAATTTCTAATTAATTATATTTTTTTATCTATTTTTTTATACATCTTCCAAAACAATTTCTCCTCCAACATTTGTTAACTTATTGACAATATTACCATACCCTCGAAGAACATATTTTACTTCTTTAATCGTTGTCGTTCCTTTAGCTACTAAAGCAGCTAATATAAGAGCAGCACCGGCTCTTAAATCACTAGTTGTCACAACACCACCGATTAATTCTTTAGGACCATTAATAGTTAAAGTATCACCATCAATCTCAATATCGGCTCCCATCTGTTTTAAATAAGAAACATTTTGAAAACGATTTTCATAAATATTTTCTTTAATATAACTAGTACCATTAGCTAAAATCAAAAACGAAGTAAGGGGTTGTTGTAAATCAGTCGGAAAACCAGGATAAACTTCAGTAGTAACCGATACTGGTTTTAAAAATTCACTTTTACTTGCGATAACATAATCATCAAAAACTTTTATATTTGCTCCCATTTCTTTTAATAAATTAATTAAACTAGTTAAATGGTTAGGATTCATATTACTAATTTTTAAATCTTTGCCCGTCATAACTCCAGCTAAAATATAAGTTCCAGCTTCAATTCGGTCCGCCATAACTTGAACGCATCCACCAGTTAATTTTTTAACTCCTTCTATTTCTAAAGTATCAGTATCTCGTCCTTTAATTTTTGCGCCCATTGAAATGAGAAAGTCAATTAAATTACCAATTTCTGGTTCTTTAGCCGCATTTCTAATAATTGTTTTCCCTTCAGCTTTGGTCGCAGCCAGTAACACGTTGACTGTCGCTCCAACACTAGGAAACGGTAACGTTATTTCACTACCAATTAATTTATCCGCTTTTAAAATATAAGTATTATCTTCTTTTTTTATTTTAACACCTAACTTTTCAAAGCCCGCCAAATGAATATCAATTGGTCTTTCGCCAATTTTACAGCCACCAGGAAAAGCAATCTGAACTTCTTTAAATCTAGCTAACATTGAACCCATAAAATAATAAGACGCCCGCAACATATTCGAAAAATCTTCCGTTATCTGGATATTTTTTACTTTTTTGGTATTTATTGTTAACTTATTACCTTCTTTATAAACATCAGCCCCTAAATAACTTAAAATATCTTCAAGCGCTCTTACATCAGAAATAGACGGAACGTTCTTTATTACAACCTCATCCGATAAAATAGCCGCTGGTAAAAGCGCAACCGCACTATTTTTAGCCCCACTTATTTCAATATTTCCAGAAAGAATTTTTTGACCTACAACTTTAATTTGTTTCATAACACCACCCTATAACAATTTATTTAAACAAAACTTCAAATATTACTTATATTGTATCACAAGCAAACACAAAAAGAAAAGGTATTTTTACCTTTCCACATATTTATTTAAACCATAAATAAGTAAACCTATTGCCCCAAATGATATTAAAGCATATAGCCATAAATAATCGTTAGTTTCAGGGTTTTTAATTTCATCCTCATCAACTGGTGTGTTTGGTAAATTTTGATTATCATCAGTTTCATTACTATCATCAGCAGGGACATTAGTCTTATCTAAATAAACATTTACTTTGCCATCGACAATAGCCGTATCTAGTTTTTTACCATCAACAGTAACGGTTATTTTTTTAGCCACTTCTTCAGTTGTATCAATCCAAATCGTAGGTTTATCAGACGTTTCACTACTATTAACTAAAGTTACATTATTCATTTCAACATTAGGAACACTTGTTATCCCACTACCTTGTCCTAATTCAATACCACCAAAACCATTACCAGAAACATCGATATTACCTTCAAGTTTAACATTACTACCATTAATTAATAAACCAGCATTTCCACCAGTTAACTTAATGTCTTTAATTACAGCTTTAGTATTATAAACTTGAATAATGTAAACACCTCGGCCATTAGTGTTATTGCCCCAAACAGTATTATCAGAACTACCACCTTTAAAAAGTCCAGTATATTTTAAAGTATGATTTTTACCATCGATAATTTTTTCTTTAGTAACAACTATCGTTTCGGTTATATCAATATCTTTAGAAAGTTCAATCGTTGTAATACTATCATTATTTATAGCGTTTTTAAGTTCTTCTTCAGTACTAACACTTTCTGTTTGTGCTTTTGCCGAAGTAAATGGCAAAACCAAAAGACTGACAATTAAAATACCTAAAATTATTTTTATATTTTCCATGTATATACTCCTTTCATATTTTTATTATGATTAAAAAAATATGAATTATACAAAGTAAAACTAGGAAAAATTTACTAAAATAAATTACCTTAAAAAAGCTCATTATATAATAAGAGGTGAATAGGATGAAAAAAAATTTATATTTAATTTTAATTTGTTTAAGTATTATGATAGCGTCTTTTAGTTTGTATAAAATTTTTCTTTGGATTTTAGATAGTCACAAAGTTAATACAATTCAAAAAGAAGTTACCCAAGAAATAATTATTCCCGAAGAAACGCCTATTCATACCGAAAATATTAATCCTCCAGAAAACACTAGTGATGATTATTGGGATTATATTAAAATGGATTTATTAAGTGTCGATTTTAATGAACTTAAAGAAAAAAATCCGGATACTGTTGGTTTTATCAAAGTTAATGGCACTAATATTAATTATCCAGTCGTTCAAACAGATAACAATGATTATTATTTGGACCACGCTTTTGATAAGACTTATAATAGTGCGGGATGGATATTTGCCGATTACCGTAATAATATGGTAGATTTTGATAAAAATACAATTATTTATGGACATGGAAGACTTAACAATACAATGTTTGGTAGCTTAAAAAATATTATAAATAGTGATTGGTATAATAACAAAGATAATTATATCGTCAAGTTTTCAACACCTAAAGAAAATACTTTATGGCAAGTTTTTAGCGTTTATAGTATAAATGTAGAAAGCTATTATTTAAAAACCAAGTTTAATAGTGATGAAGAATATCAAGCTTTTTTAAACACTTTAAAAAGCCGAAGTAAAAAAAATTTTAGTGCTTCAGTTAATAGTGGAGATAAAATTATTACCTTATCAACTTGCAAGGATGTAGCTGGCAGTGGAAGGGTTGTTATGCATGCGAAATTGATAAAAAAAGAAACTAGGTAACTAATATTTATTAATAGAACCTAGTGTTTTGTTTTTATAAATTATTGCTTCTTTTATAGCCTTTTCCCCAGCTTTAATAATTTTTCTAGGGTCATAAACATCGGCATTTTCTTTCAAGTATACCCGCACAGCCTTACTCCAAACAATTTGTAGTTCAGTATTAATATTTATTTTACAAATACCACATTTAATCCCATCTAAAAGCATATTTTCAGGAATTCCTGTACCACCATGCAGAACTAAAGGTAAATTAGTTAACGTACTTATTTCTTTAGCTAACTCTAGTTCAAGATGTGGCGTCCCTTTGTATAACCCGTGAACACTACCTAAAGCGGGCGCAAGAAAGTCAATATTTGTTTCCTTAACTAGTTTTACACATTCTTCTGGGCTCGCATAAGCAATTTCCATTTTTTCACCACCGATATGACCGACTTCAGCTTCAACACTAACACCATATTTATGAGCGTAATTCACAACTTCTTTTGTTAAGTTAATATTTTCTAAAATAGGATATTTTGAGGCATCTATCATTACTGAAGTAAATCCAGCATCAATGGCTTTTTTACAACTTTCAAAACTACTTCCGTGGTCTAAATGAATAGCTACAGGCACAGTTATATTTAAATCTTTAACTAAAGCTCTTATCATATCAGAAACCGTTTGATAACCACCCATATATTTAATCGCACCTTCACTAACTTCTAAAATTGCCGGACTTCTAGTTTCTTCTGAAGCTTCTAAAATAAATCTCGCCCATTCTAAATTATTAACATTATAAGCTGGAACAGCATATTTTTCTTCTTTCGCTTTATTTAAAATTTTTGTCATTGACTCTATCATTCTATCACCAATTTTATTATATATCATTATGCATTTTTATTCAATTACTTTACATTTTGTTTACAGCTAAATGATGTAAGTAAGACCTATTATGATTAAAATTACCCCACCAATTGACGTTGCAATTTTTCCTAATGATTTTTTAACTTTATTACCTATTGACAAACCTAATAAAGTAAAAATAAAACTACAAATAGCGAAAGAAACAAAAGAAAACAAGTAATTTTTGCTAATAGTGTTAAGCGTTAGTCCTACTGAAAAGCTATCAATACTAACAGCGAAAGCAAAAAGTAAATAATCAATTATTTTAAATTTGTTTATATCATTTTCCGCTCCATTATCTTCAAAAGTCATTTGAAAACCGATAAAAATTAATATTAAACCGACAATGATTCCCGGGTCTATTTTAATTAAATTTAAAATATAACTACCTAAACATAAGCCAATAATCGGCATAAAAAAATGAAAGAGGCCAACTGTCATTGATAAAACATAACGACTCTTTTTGGGAATTTCATTTGTACCATAAGCGAGTGCGAGAGAAAAAGTATCCATACTTAAACTAACTGCAATTGTTAAAATTAATAAAAATTCCATTTATCTCACCTAATAAATTTTATTAGGCTTTTATTAAGCTTATTCCAGGTTATTACTAAACTCCTCTAATATTTGTTTAGCTAATGATTTATATTCTGTATTATCTTCTTCAATTAAACATAAAGGGGGAAATAAAACACACCACCAATTATCACCTTTACCTTCTCCTAAAGTTACTAATAAAGACTTATAATAACCTTCTTCATAAGTAATCCCTTTATATTCTTTTTCCGGGAAATAATTATATCCATAATTTAAAACATAACCTTTATTATATTTTTCTTTAATTAATAAATTATTAATATCTTTATCTATTTTATTTAAATTTTCATTTATTATTTTTTCGGCTTCACTACTAGTTTTACTATCTTTTAATAATTCATACATTGATGATTGTAATTCTTCTTTAACTTTATTTTTTATTTCTTGGTCGTTTTCACTATTACTATTAGGCACAACTCTTATTCTAATCGCATCATCTGGTATTTCTAATCCTTGAACCATTAAATCTGATACAAAAAGATAAAAAATTAAAACAAAGGCTAAAAAAATTATTATTTTTTTCATAAAAATTACCTCCATATACATATTGGAAGGTTTTTCTTTTTTTATGCATATTTTTCTTAATACTATATATAATAATATTAACAATAATTAATTTTATTGTTACTCCATCAATTTAAAAGATGGAGTTTTTATTTAATTTGTCTTGATTTAATTTAACAAATATGGTATATTACCATTAGTGATAATATAATTGTTTTATATTATTATTATCACACTCCTTCCACTACAGAGAGAAGTCCTGCTTCGGTAGGCGCGAAAGGTAAAACTTTTGGACATATAGTATTGTATGAGCCCAATACTATATATTAAAAGAGCCTATAGATTAATTATAGACTCTTTTATTTATGATATTTTTCATTATTAATTATTTTAAATGACCGATAAATTTGTTCTAGTAAAACAACTCTAAATAATTGATGAGGAAAAGTTAACTTTGAAAAAGACAAAGCATAATTACTTCTTTGTTTTACTGTATTATCAAGGCCATAAGAACCACCAATAACAAAAGTAATATTTGAATGATTAATTAACGTATTATCAATCTTTTTTGCAAACTCTTTTGACGATAATTCTTTGCCTTCTATTTCTAAAGTAATTACATATTCATTATCTTTAATATGTTTTAAAATATTTTCGGCTTCTTTTTTTAAAGCTACTTCTTCTTTTTCATCATTTAATTCAATTATTTGTAATTTTGTATACTTATTAAGTCTTTTTAAATATTCTTTAATAGCTTCTTCAAAAAATCTTTCTTTTATTTTACCAACACAAACTATTTTAATCATACCTCTATTAACTCCGTACTTTCTTTTTGTTTAGCCACTATCACTTCCGGAACGACTTTTCCAGCTTTTTCAAAAGCTTCTTTATAAGTATTTAAAGCTGTTTCCGGACTATTATTTTCTTCACTTAAATGGGCCAAGATAATATGCTTGGTTTTTTCAGATGCAAACTGACTTAAATAATAAGCACTATCTTTATTAGACAAGTGACCTTTATCACCTAAAATACGTTGTTTTAAATGATAAGGGTAACTTCCTTCCATTAACATTTTAATATCGTGATTACTTTCTAAAATATAAAAGTCACGATTTTTTAATATATGATAATTTTTGAGATTAATGTATCCAGTATCAGTAATATAAACTAAAGACTTATCTTTTTCAGTTAAGATATAACCATTAGAATCAGCCACGTCATGGGAAGTTTTAATCACCTTAACATTTAAATCATCAATTACTTCTTGCTTATCAATAAAACAAACATTTTCAATATCAAAATCCAATTCATTAAGCATTTTTTCAGTTAAATAAACGGTGACCGGATGTTTTTTTAGAAACACCCGGAGGCCACCTATATGGTCGTTATGAGTATGAGTAATAAATATCCTTTCAATATCATTAGGATTTACTCCTATATTTTTTAAAGATTTTTCAATATAAGCACAACTCATACCGATATCAATCAATGATTTTGTGTTTTCTGTTTCCACATATGCCGAATTACCTTTACTACCGCTTGCTAAAACACAAACTTTCATTATCTATAGCCGTTTGGATAAAGGACTGATGGATTTACATCACAATAACGGCAGCCATCCCAAACTTCGTAATGAACATGTGGTCCAGTAGCTGAACCAGTCATTCCCACATAACCAATGACTTCACCACGTTCAACTACCTGCCCAACTTTTGCGGCAATTCTTGACATATGAGCATATAAAGTCATATAACCATTATTATGGTCGATAACAACATAATTACCATAACTATAATGATATTCAGCAATAATTACACGACCATTATTTGTTGCATAAACTTTTGAACCATAACCAGTTCCGGAAATATCCAAACCAGTATGAAGTTCACGTGAACCGTTAATTGGATTTGTACGATATGAATAGTCACTACTTAAACGCCATCCACTATCAGTAGGCCAACCCCAGTTAGTAAGACTACCAACATCTGGTACATATTTACTACCTTTTAAGACAACTTTATTAACCGGTGATTTCAAAACTTCTTTACCTTGTGGTTCAACATAAACAATTTCACCATTTATTTCTTTTACCCTTTGTGATACACGGTCTAGTCCATTAACACCTTCTTGAATAACTTTATCATTTCCAATTAAAATTGAATCATCATATCTTTCTTCAGTACTATAAGCACTTTCAACATCTTCGACCACATAACTTTCTTCTACAATACTTATTTGTGGATTTACCTTGGCAATTTTTAGTTGTTGTCCAGGATATAATAAATTAGTTTCACTAGTTAACTCTTCATTAGAAATAAGTAACTCTGATGGATTAATTTGATTATTGAAAGCGACGTTTTCAATAGTATCACCAGCTTTTACCGTATAAACACTTTCTTCATAATCTTCACCATACAATAAAAATCTAGCAAGCTCATCGGCATCAGTATAGATTTTTTCAGTAACTGGCACTTTTGATTCTTTAATTGTAATATCTTCATCTACATATACATTTTCAACAATTTCTCCCGTTGTCGTTATTTCCGCTTGTGTATCGTTAGTATAAGAATTATAAGCTTCTTCACCAACAAAAGTATCAATTAATGTATTAACCGCTTCTTTAAAAATATCGGGGTCAGTTACATAGACATGCGTTGTTGTTACTTTTCCTTTGTTTTCTTCATCTTTTTCATTAGCTTCTTTTTTTATCGACATATCATAAGCTTTAATCGTAAATTCTTCTTCATCTTCAATTTTTTGGTAAACATCTTTAACGGATTCAACTTTACCATTATAAGTTACTAATTTTTTAACTTGAACTCCAGTTGGAGCATAGACCTTACTAGTATTATATTTATTTTTATAAACTTTTCCATTTTCATTAATGTAATCATTAAGTTCACTTTCTGAAGAAATAACGCCTAAAGTTTTACCTTCATAGTAAACTTGATAATAAGTCTTTGGTTCTGTCGCTTTTTTATAACCAAATCCTAGTCCAAATGTTAAAGCAACAACTAAAACGACTAATAAAAAGGCTGTAACTTTATTCACTCTGCACCTCCCTTTCCATATTAAAGAATGAGCTTGTATTTCGTTTAAAGATTAAATTAACAGTAGTTGTCGGTCCATTACGATGCTTTCCAATAATAAATTCACTTTTACTAACGTTTTCATCAATCGCACTTTCCTTATTATAATAATCATCTCGGTAAAGAAAAGCAACAATATCGGCATCTTGTTCGATTGAACCCGACTCTCTTAAATCACTTAAAATTGGTCTTTTATCTTCTCTTCCTTCAACACTACGTGATAATTGGGCAAGAGCGATTACTGGAACATTTAATTCCATAGCCATTGTTTTTAAAGACCTTGATATTTCTGATACTTCCTGTTGACGTTGTCCGACATATTTTGCCGAACCACTAATAAGTTGCAAGTAATCGATAATAACGACATCAAGTCCATCATTAGAATTAGCGAGTCTTCGACATTTTGCTCTAATTTCGCTAGCTGTCATTCCTGGCGTATCATCAATAAACATTTTAGTATCAGCTAGTCTACTAATAGCTTCATTAACTCGTTTCCAGTCTTGATGTTCAAGTTTTCCTGTCCGCAGTTTATTCATTTCGATTTGTCCAACTGAAGCAAGCATTCTACTAATTAGCTGTTCAGCTCCCATTTCCATATTAAATAGGGCCACTGTTTTTTTGGCATTAACGGCCATATTAACGGCTAAATTTAAAGCAAACGCCGTTTTACCCATTGCTGGACGGGCGGCAATTATAATTAATTCATTTTCATGAAAACCACTAGTAAGTCTATCTAAATCATAGAATCCACTAGGAACACCCGTTATTTCACCTTTTTGCGCCGATAGTTTTTCTAAATCAGCTTGGGCTTTAAATAAAACATCTTGAATTGAACGAAATTCTGTACCTTTGCGATTTTTAACAACATCGAATAATTTTTTTTCAGCACTATCTAATAAATCACCAACTTCATCAGTACTATTAAAGCCATCGTCAGCAATTTTAGTCGCTGTTTCAATTAAAGAACGCCGTAAATAAGTATTATAAACTATTTTGACATATTCTCTAGCATTAGCAGCAGTAGGTACAAAGTTAATAATTTCCGCTAAATATTCAACACCACCAACGCTACCTAGTATTTTTCGCTTATCAAGTTCAGCCGTTACTGTTGTTATATCAATAGGATTACCCATTTCAGCTAAATATTTAATCGCGTCAAATATTTTCGCATGCGCATCTAAATAAAAATTATCAGCTGACAGTTCTTCAATAATTGTACCTAAAGCATATTTACTCAAAAACATTGAGCCAATAACGGCTTTTTCGGCGTCTAAATTATGAGGTAAATTCCTTTCGTTCATTTATATCACCTTACTTCTGTAATTCCACTTTTAATGTTGCATTTATTTTTTTATGTAAATTAATTTTAACATTAGTTATTCCAAGGGTATTAATTGTTGTGTCAATTACGATTTTCTTTTTATCGACTTTTATTCCTTGTTCTTCTAATTTACTAGCAATTTGTTTAGTACTAATACTTCCAAATACTTGGTCGGCTTTACCAGTTTTGACTTTAAATGTTAGTTTTAATTTTTCTATTTTATTTTTTAATTCATTAGCTTCTTTAACTAATTTATCTTCTAATATAGCGGCCTGTTTTTTTTGGTTATTTAAGACATTTATACTTCCTTTAGTTTCTTTAACCGCTAAATTATTATTAACAAGATATGTTCCATATCCATCTTTAACTGTTAAAACATCACCTTTTTTTCCTTGCTTTTTTACATCTTTAAGTAAAATAACACGCATTTTATCCCTCCTTAATAGCAAGTTTTATCATTGTTACTACTTCTTTAATTGATTTATTTTTTATTTGGGCGGCCGCATCAGTAATATGTCCACCGCCACCAATAATGCTCATAATAATTCCAACACTAATTTTACCCATTGAGCGGGCACTAACACCAACAACATCTTCAGCAATTTTCCCAACAGCAAAGGAAACTTCAACATCTGAAAGGCGAAGCATCTCATCAGCAACTATAGCTAAATCAACATTATCATATATTTCATCAGTCATTTCACAAAGTAAATATTTATCTTTAATATAATAACTATTCTTTATATAATTATGTTGCCGAATAAAATCTTCTCTTGAAACTTTTAAAATTTCTTGTTTTAAAAATATATCTGCGCCCATTTTAGCTAAATATGCTGAAGCTTTAAAGGTTTCTTCAGTTGTTTTTAAATTATAGTTATTAGTATCAATTTCCATGCCAGCTAACATTATTGTTATAATTGATTTATCTAATGTTTTACCTAAATATTTTAAATAATTAGTAATTATTTCAACGATGCTTGATTTATTAGAATTTATATATTCAAAAATGGCTTTTTCAATATGACTTGAACTATTAATATGATGGTCGATAACAAAAACATCTTTTATTTGATTAACGATATTTAAATCTTCAACCAATTCAGGTTTTTGTGTATCCAAAATTATTAATAAAGTATTCTCATTAATTATTTTGCTATCTTCCATAAAATTAATTTTAACTCCAGCATCAACAACTGCTTTCATGCCCTTTTCTAAAGAAACGTTCACTTGTTCTTTAGGCGGAACAATATAGGCTGGTTTTTTCATACTTTCAATAATTTTAGCTAAAGCGATACAACAACTCATGCCATCTAAATCTGGCCTTTTATGCGTCATTAACACAATATTACTATGTGATTTTATATTATCACTTAATTTTTCAAATAGATAATTCACAAAAATCACCTCTTATATAATTATACTATAAAATAGAATTAAAAAAAAGCTTAATAAAAACCTTTTATTAAACTTTATATTCTTATTATAGGAGGAACTTTATAATATAATCTTTCTTTTTCAGGGGGTTTCCTTTAGAAAGGGATGGAGTGTATTAATAATATATATACCGTATTATTAAATACTCCAATTAAGATAGTTTAATAACAAAAACGCATTGTATTTAACTGTAAGTCGTGCTTTAGCACTGTAAACTTGAATAAAGTTCCACCCTACATAAAATATAGCATATTTTATAACTAAATACAAGCTTTTTTGACAAAATTTAATTTTTTTTCAAAAAAGAAGGATTTTTTAAATAAATCTCCTATGATATATAATAGAGGGGCTTTTTTATTTATTATAAGATTGAAAGATGAAAAATGTATCAAAAAAGTAAATGCCTAGATGGCTTTAATGACTTATTGTTCCAGCAAATCTTTGGTATGCCACCTAGTAAAAAATTACTAAAAAAATTTTTAGAAATGTTTTACCTTTAGAAAATATTCAATATTTAAAAGTTTTAAATCCTGTTATTCCTTATGAAAGATTAGGTGAAAGAAAAAAATATCTGATTTATTAATTCAGGCTGACAATAATATTGTTAATATTGAAGTTAATCAGTTTTATTATCGCAGCTTAAATAGACGAAATTATGCCTATATCAGTGCGCTATATGGTGCTTATACCGATGCCGGAAGAAAACTTGATAATATGCCTAATTTTTATCAGCTTAATTTAAATACTAACTTACCGAAATATTGTAATGCTAAAAATTATGAGTATGAAGTCTATGACAAAGAAAATAATAATAGTTATGTCGATAATATCAAAATTATCACTTACAATGTAGACAAATCAAAGAATTGTATTATAATAAAGGTAATGGAGAAGTCCGGAAAGATGCTCCAAGATATGCCAAATATTTAATTATGCTTAAGTTAAATGGTGAAGAACTTAAAAATTATTGTAAAGGAGAAAGACAATGTCCATGTATAAGAAAAGATTTACTAA
>CALVRT010000066.1 GCA_944358735.1 uncultured Bacilli bacterium
AGATTATATAGAAGAGAACGAATAGTTCTTTTTTAAGTTAACTATATAAGGGTAACTGTTTATATGTAGTAATTGTTATACTTTAACCGTAGGTGGTTAAATATGACAATTAGAGAAGCAATGGCTAAAAAAATTTTAAAGATATGTAAAGAAAAAAATATTACTATTAACAAACTAGCAAGTATTAGCCTTTTAACTCAATCGACAATTCAAAATATAATTGATGGAAATTCCAAAAATCCTAAATTATTAACAGTTGTTAGAATTTGTGATGGCTTAGGTATTACGTTAGAGGAATTTTTTAGTGATGAATTATTTCTTAATTTAGATAGAGAAGACTAATTGAAGTTTTCTTTTTTTATGTTATAACCCGAGTTTTTCATTTCACAACTGAAAAACTCGGGTTACATTGTCCACACTTTTGTGTCTATAAATCTATTCTAACACCAAGTATTCATGGTATAATACTGTTAGGATTATAGTTGATGAATTTAGAAAAATAGAAAGAAGGAATGAAAATGTTAGAAAAAACTGAATTTACTGAAGATACAATTGTTGAAGAAGTGAAAAAAAATTATGGACTTAATGTTACTGAAATAGAAAAATTAGATAGAGGTAGTGCTAATATTTTTAAATTAAAAGCTAATAATAAATTTTATATTTTGAAAGAATTTCAATCAAAACATCAAGAAAAGTCTATTATGAAAGAAATAAATGTTATAAACTTTTTAAAGCAGAAAGAGTTAATTGTTCCGACATATATTCAATGTTTAAATAAGGAATATTACTTTAGATATAATGATAAAATAGTGATAATGCAAGAGTATATTGAAGGTGAAACTAAAGAAAAGAATACAGGAGACAAAAAACAGCTTTTAGATTCGGCAAAATATTTAGGTATGATTGCTACTGCATTAGAAGATTATCCATATGATGATATGTTTAAATGTAATATGAATAAATATGCTTCTGATGAAGTTTTACAGAAAAATATAGATTTAAATCGAGAGTTAATAGAAAAGGCTAAAAATGATGAACATTATGGTAAAGAGATAATTAAAGATTTAACTGATAAAATTGATATGTTAGAACAGCTTTTAGAAGATGGAACTTTTAAAGATATTTCAAACGTTACTGTTAAAAAGACTCATGGGGACTATAGTGTTATGCAGTTTATATATGATGGTGACGAAGTAAAAGCAATCATAGATTTTGTAAATGCAGCTGAATTACCAATTACATGGGAAATAATTAGATCATATAGCTATATTGATAAAGAATGTGTTGATGGCAATTTTAAAATTGATAATTTAGTAGAATATACAAAAGAATATATGAAATACTCTCCATTAAATAAATATGATTTAAAATATATGCCATATGTATATTTAGTACAAATTTTAAATAGTACTTATGGATATAAACAATATTTAAATGATGGTAATTTAGAATTACTTAAATTTGGTAAAGAAAGAACTAATATTTGTAGATATTTGATGAAAAATTCTAAAGTGATATCTGAAAAATTATCAGAGATTGAAATATAAATATGATTAAAAATAAAATTTTATTTAGTATCATTGTAACCACTTATAATAATGAAAAACATATAGATAAATGTCTATCTGAAATAGAGCAACAATGTAATGATGAAACAGAGTTAATAATTATTGATGATGGCTCTAGTGATAATACCGTTTCAATTTGTAAAAACAAAATTACAAACATAAAAAATTTTAGACTTATTGTTAACAAACATCTAGGTTTGTCAAATTCAAGAAATGTAGGCATTAAAGAAGCGTGTGGCGATTATATTATTTTTGTAGATGGTGATGATTGGATAGGAAAAGATTATATAAGCGAAGCTACAAAAGTAGTTAAAAATAAAAAGTATGATGTTATACTCGTTGATACAATAAAATATTTTGAAGATACTGATAACTATTGTTTAGAGAATTTTAGTTTTGAACATTTGGAGTTATTTCCTGGCAAGTCAACATCGGAATTTTTAATTAATAATAATATATGTGGACGTGCATGGAGAGTAATAACTAAAAGAACGTTTTTGCTAAACAATAATATATTCTTTTCGATGAGTATTTTACATGAAGACGAAGAGTGGGTTACAAAAGTATTTAATAAGTATAATACGATATTTTACGCTAAAGGAATACAGTATTTTTACAGAAAACATAAAAATTCCATTACATCAAATAAAACAATAAAAAATTATTTAGATTTATTGTATGTTGCTAAGCAATTATTTGAATTTTCTATTAAGTATAATATAAATTATAAGCATTATACACAGTATGTTATTTTTAGGTGTATTAGAAATAGCTTTAGTAATTATTCAAGATTTAATAATGATGAAAAATTATTATTAAGAAAATGGTATCGAAATAATGTTGAAATTTATAAATATGGTGCTAATTATACATTAAAATCACGTTTACTATGTCTTCTATTTAGCTATAAATATGGAATGGTGCTATATCGAAAATTATTTAGAATAAAATTAGATAGAAAAGATATTAAAATTTTAGCCACAGAATTAAAAAAGTAGGTCTTAAAACAAAGCCTACTTTTTAAATATATCGTCTGCAGAAACGTCTTTATAAATTTTTAATAAAGCATATAGAAAATAAGTTGTAATTAAATACATTCCACTTTCATAATGGGCATAAGCAGATTGACTAGTATTTAATTTTTTAGCAATTTGTTTTTGAGTAAAACTATGACGTTTTCTTAAAATTCTAAGTCTTTTGCCAACTTCTTTTAAATTGATTTCTAATTCAATATATTTGTTTTTGGTAGTAAAACCTAGTAAATAATCCAGAGATATTTTATAATAATTCGCATATTTTATTAATTGTTGATATTATCTGCTTGAGCTGATAATTTAGCCTTACAATTTAATTATATATAATAGAACATATAATACTAATATAATAAGTATATAGTATCTATAAGTATATACTATGTAATAAATACACGGCCAACCTAATTTCGTCGCTTTTCTCGAGTTGGCTGTGCTTTTTTTATGGGAAAGTTTTAATAAAGAATATATTTTTATACAAGGTTAACGATTTATAACAAATAATTGTTATATTTAACTGTGGTGGTCAAATATGAATTTTAAAATAAAACCTACTAGGAAAAAAGTTATTACTGTGTATAAGTCTATTTATATTAAAGAAGAATTAGTTAAACAAATTGAAAAAATTGCTAAAGATAATGATACATCTTTTAATAATGTAATCATTAGTATGATAGAAACTTGCTTAAAAAAATAAAACTGCTAAGTGCAGTCTTACCTAGATTCAACAATTAATTTAATGGCAGTACGTTCTTCACCATCGATAATAATATCAGTAAAAGCAGGTATACAGATTAAATTTTTGCCACTAGGGGCAACAAACCCTCTGGCAATAGCAATAGCTTTAATTGCTTGATTTAAAGCTCCCGCACCAATTGCTTGAATTTCTACAGTTCCTTTTTCACGAAATACATTAGCTAAAGCTCCTGCTACTGAATTAGGATTAGATTTTGCTCGTACTTTAAGTGTTTCCATATTTTTTTCCTCCTTCTATACAGTAAAGTATATGAGGTGAAATAAAAAAAATACCAGTTTTTAACTGGTACAAACTGGTGTTGTCACACCTTCTGTAATATAAATATCAGAATTAAATGGGTCAGAAGTTACTGTAATTATTTGCTGTGTTCCATAATAATCTTTTGTGCCATAAAGACTATAATTACCTGGATTAACATTAGTTAAAGTGTAATTTCCTTCCGCGTCTGTTGTTGTTTCATATAAAGCTTCACAGTCTTTGTAAATAGTTACTAAACATTTTGCACAAGGCGTATTATTATAGTAAACCTTTCCTGATACAGTAGAAGGTGTAAGTTCAGGCGTTCCAGCTTGTTCATACTGTAAATCAACTGTTAAAGTTGCTTCTAAAACAGAACTAGTAGCTTTTACATATTCAGCTTTAACATTTAATATTCGGCTATCCCCAGCTTCAACAATATCACCAACATAAAAACCTGAAGTTGTAAATTTAATTGAATCATTTTCATCATAATTTAAAACTAAACTACTTAAACTAGCATCAATTGTTCCGGTATTAGTTATTTTAACTGTGTATTCAATACTGTCACCAAGTTGTACAAAATTACAGTTAAATGTAGCTGAAGTTGCGGTAAAAGAAGGTGGAGTAATATTGCTTGCATCTCCGGTTATTTTATTGGTATTAATATCAGTAATTTGAATACCCCAAGTTCCACTTAAATTACCTTTAGCAGTTATTTTTAAATTAGTTGAAAATGTCATATAAGCTACAGCCATAAGACAAATCAAAAGAAATAAAATAATAATAACTAGTCCTTTTTTTTGTGATTTACTCATTGTTTTATTCATACACTCACCCTAATATAATAATATCATTATTTCCTTTGAATGTCAAAATAAATTATTCAGATAATAATTTTTCTAAACTACTAACATTATATCCTTTACTTTGAATATAATTTATAATATTTACTAGTTCTTTTTCCGTTTTATCATTAATTTCATATGCAATCATTGCTCCTGATTTTAAATTACTTTTAGTTTCAATAAGTGGATATTTTTTTATAATTTTTGTCGGAATAATTGTTCTTGAGTTTTGTAATTTACAAATATCTAATATTTCCGTATTTTTGTTTTCGGCATAACAATAATTATTTTGCTCACTTGCATTAGTTATAATAGTTTTCATCCAAACAAAATCAGGGTCAGTGTAATCTTCGTTTTTGCTCAAATTACCAACAGTATGCCCTTCATTTAAGAGAGCTAGAACAAGTTCATTATTACTTTCCATAAAACCACTAGTAATAAAAAAACTTCCTTTAATCTCTTTTTCATTTAAAATATCAATTATTTTATCGATATTATCATTATTTTTTACTTTAAAAATTAAAGCTATTTCCTTTTTATCTTCATTGCCATTAATAATAAATTTATCTAAATTTTTATTAAGGGGATATTCGACTTCTATTTTTTTATAAACTAGTAATTTTTCATCGAAATAGCCGATTTCTCGCATTTCATTATAGCTTTTGTTAATGTCAACTTTTTGACCATTAGTTCCAGGAATAATCGTATTTTCATTGATAATAGGTTCTGAAGGTTCAATTTTATAATTGTCACTTTTACTTTTGATTTCATTTAGTAAGCTATCACTGTTTTTAGCGGCTAAACTAACTTTATCAGAATAGATAAAACTACCAACTATAAGAGCGAGAATACCAATAATTTGAAACATATATTTCACCAGCATCACCTGTTATAAATATATGTTTGTTAAAAAAGTATTATTATCACGATTTAGTTAAATAAACATATTATATTATGAAAGGGGGAGCCATATATGAATCAAGGATTTGGAAGACCAATGGGGCCAAGACCAGGTGGTCCTAGACCTGGCGGACCTCGTCCTGGTGGACCTAATAGATTTTTTGGTGGTGGCTTTTTAGGACCATTTATTTTAGGAGGAATTACAGGTGGTTTAATCGCACCGGCCTTTAATCGTCCTGTATATTACCAGCCTTATCCAATGTATCCACCATATTACCGGCCATATTAATAGAAGCTGTCTATAGAAATATAGATAGTTTTTTTATTAAAAATTAAATTTTTTTCGTTTTTTTGCAGGAAAATAGGCTTTTGACGTCGTATAATTTATTATGAGAGGAGGTTAAATATGCCGTTTAATAAAGATATTGATGGTTTAGCTAACGAACGAGAATTTTGTAGATATTTAAACCGCAAAAAAGTAAAAGAAGTTCATCCCATTTTCCAAGACTTATTAGAAGCTTTATATGGAAAATTAACTGGTGAAGAAGTGATTGTTACTTCAGTAAATTACGCTAAACAAAAATCAGATATCTATATTAGAATTAATAATATTATTAAAGGAATTAGTATAAAAAAAGGTGTTAAAAACTCTGTACATATTGAAAAAGTCTCAGAATTTATAAAATTTTTAAATACTCAAGATATTCCTAATGATATTATTAATGAAATTTTGAAATATCATTATGCTGATGGAACTACTGACGGAACTGGTAAGAAACGAATAAGTTCAAAAGAATATAAAGAGAAACATCAAGATAAATTGGATTTAATTAATAGTTATTTTAGTCAAAATGACATAGTTAAAAATGCTATTGATAGATTTGTTTTAATTGGAAATAATAGTGATAAAAGCATTGATGCGATTATTTATGGTGTTTTAGAAGATTTTGTATGGATTACCAAAGAAGAGATTATTGATATTATTTTAAAGCATAAAGACATTAAACGTACTGGCCTTAGTTTTGGGCCTTTATTTTATCAACCAATGGCTCGCTGTCTTAATTATAATCCAAAGTTAGAATATGCTCGTCATTATATTCAAATAAAATGGTATCATTTGTCAGATGCGATTATTGAGGTTATGAATAATCGCTGTAAAAGCCAATTGTTGCGTAATTAAATGTTAGAAAATGTAAAATATATGGTAAAATAATGTTAACGAAAGTTAATGTTATTTTATTGTTCAGGTAAAAACTTGGAAGTTAAAAATTATATTAGCTATTAATATTAAATGCAGGTGGATATTTAATTAATAAAAAAAGCCCCAAGCTGACCACGGGAATCTAATCCTGCCAAAAAAACTCACTTAATAGTGAGTATTAACTTCAATATGGAGCAGGTGAGGAGAATCGAACTCCCGTAGTCAGCTTGGAAGGCTGGGGTTCTACCATTGAACTACACCTGCATTTAATAGGCAATTATAATTATACTTAATAATATGCGAAAAGTCAAGCCTTTTATGCATAAATAATTAAAATTTAAAGAAAGGTGAAAATATGGATAGTATTGAAAAAAGAAATATTATGATGGAAAATTATCGAAATCCAAAAAATAAAGGACTAATTAATGATAATAGTTATTTACAAGCTGATATGAATAATAGTAGCTGTATTGATGAGGTCAAAGTAATGATGAAAGTTGAAAATAATATTGTTAAAGATGTTAAATTTACTGGTGAAGCCTGTGCGATTTGTACTAGTTCAGCTTCAGTTATGACCGAACTTTTAAAAGACAAAAGTATTATGGAAGTTAAAAGTCTTATGGAAAACTTTACAAAAATGATTAAGCATGAAGATTATGATGAGCGTGATTTAGATAAAGCTTTAGCTTTTGATGAAATATATAAACAACCTAACCGCATAGTATGTGCTTTACTGCCTTGGCAAGCCACGGAAAAAATAATTAAGACTCTTGATAAAGATGCTTAAACATGATAAAATAATAGTAGATTAAAAATAGGTGGAGGCATAAATTATGAAGAAATTAATTGGGGCAATTATTGTAATTGCTATACTTGTATTAGTTGTTGGTGGTGTATTTTTCCTTTATAATAAAGAACAAAATAACAAAGAGTTAGAAAATGTAATAGAACCTTTAGCCAAAGATTATTTTGATAAATATATGAGTGCGAATACAGGTAGTAATACTTATACTGTTACCTTAAAAGATTTAGAAGAAGCTAATAAAAATGGTGAGAATTATGATTTATCAAAGTTTAAAAATTGTCGCGATACATCTTCTGTAGATGTTACTATTGATTATAAAACAGGAAAAGTTAAAAAAACAGAAGTCAAACTAGAATGCTAGGTTGACTTTTTTATATAATAGGAAATTCATACTTTCTCCAAAAATAAAAAAAGAGATTTACATCTCTATAAAAAATTTTTTATACCAGGTTAAGAAAACAAAGATATTCCAAATTTTACGGCAATTATTTTTCTTACCATAATAATGGTCGTCTAATAATTTATTAATTTTTTTTATGTCAAAAAAGTCACTACTAAAGTTCTCATTAAACATTTTTTTAACAATATTATAATATTTGTCTTCTTTAAACCATTCATAAATAGGTACAGGAAAGCCTTTTTTTCTTCTTTTATACCAGGCTTCAGGGATTCTCGATGATGCCGCTCTTCTTAAAATATATTTTGTAGTGCCTTCCGTAATTTTATATTTAGTTGGGATTTTACTAGCTAAAGCAAAAACCTCTTTATCTAATATCGGAACTCGAAGTTCTAAAGAATTAGCCATACTCATTTTATCAGCTTTTAGTAAAATATCATTTGGTAGCCAAAAATGCATATCTAAATATTGTTTTTTCGTAACATCATCTTTATCCTTAACTTTATCGTAATAAGGTTTAGTAATATCTGCATAATTAATATTTGTTCTATATCTATCTGTTAAAACATCATTAGCTTCTTTATCATCAAAGACAAAGGCATGACCGATATAATATTCTTCTACTTTACTGCCACCTTTAACTAAAAAATTTTTACCATGAAAACTTGGAAAAGGGGATACTAAAGTTTTAATACCACGCCTTAAAAAATAAGGTAATTTCCGGTATTTAACTAGTAAATCATCTTCTTTATATTCAATATATCCGCCAAATAATTCATCAGCACCTTCACCTGATAAAACAACTTTAACGTCTTTGCTAGCTAAAGCTGATAAAAAGTATAAAGGAACAGCTGAAAGGTTAGCATTTGGTTCATCAGAATAGTACTGAACCTTATCAATATTATTAAAGAAGTCGTCAGAATTAATTATTTCACTTTTGTTTTCAATTTTTAAAAGGTCAGATAAATCTTTAGCAAGAGGTACTTCATTGAAATCTTTAAAGTCAAAACCAACACTAAACGTTTTATCTGGTTTTAAGTATGAAACGACATAAGATGAGTCAATACCACCAGATAAATATGAGCCAATTTCGACATCACTAATTAAATGAGTATCGATTGATTTAGTAATTACTTCATCGATTTCAGTAACTAATTTATTAAAATTTTCTTCTTTAGCATCAAATTTAATTTCATAATAGGGTTTTATTTCTATTTTTTTAGTTTCCATATCATATGTAAAATAGTGGCCGGGTTTTAACTTAAAAACTCCTTTAAAGAAAGTTTCATCAAAGACTGAAGTTTGAAAGGTTAAATAAGATTTTAAAGATTTCTTATTAATTTCCTTTTTAAAATCAGGGTGCTTTAAAAAACTCTTTATTTCTGAACCATACATAAAAGTATCACCCATCTTGGCATAATAAAATGGTTTTTGTCCAAAATGGTCGCGCGCTCCAAATAATTTTTTATTGTCTTTGTCCCAAATAACAAAAGCAAACATTCCGCGGAGTTTATCTAATATACCTTCACCATATTCTTCATAGCCATGAAGGATAACCTCGGTATCGGTTAAAGTTTTAAAAGTGTGTCCTTTATCAATCAAATCCTTTTTTATTTCTTTAAAATTATAAATTTCACCATTAAAAGTAATAATCATATTATCATTTTCATTACTGATTGGTTGTCTTCCGCCGCTTAAATCAATAATACTGAGTCTTCTAAAACCCATAGCAATAAAATCGTCAGTATAGTAACTTTCGTCATCTGGGCCACGGTGCGCAATCATATCGTTCATTTGTTTAATATAGTTTTTTTCTTTTTTATTTATATATCCACAAAAACCACACATATTATTCCTTCCTTTCTTTACCGAAGTATTTTAATATAAGCATTGTTTCCACTTCTAATGGGTCAATAAATTTACTATCTAAATTAAACTGTTTTTTTAATACTGATAGTTCAGTACAGCCAAGAATAATCCCATCGACTTCAAGATTATTAATAACATCATCCCAAACATTTTTAGGAACTTTTTTACCAGCTTTAACATAGTCATAAATTAAACTCATAACTTTATCTTGATTTGGTAAAACATATTCAATATTATTTTTTTTGAGTTCTTTTTGATAAAGATTTGATTTAATTGTTCCGGTCGTCGCCATAATTGCGACTTTTTTAAGGCCTTGATTACTAATATAATTTACGGTATCTTTAACCATATTGTTAACCGGAATACCAACATTTTTTTGTAATTCTTCGTGAAAATAACATGATGTATTGCACGGAATAACAATCATACTAGCGCCTAATTTTTCCAATGTTTGACAGTCTTTTAAAAGGTAAGGGTAGGGACTATCTGCGCTTTCTCCTAATATATAAGCTGTTCTATCGGGAATACTAGCATGACTAAATAAAATAATATCAATGTGGTCTTGGTCTTTTAAAGCTTTAGTTCTTGTTGTAATCATTTCATATAAGTAACTACTAGCAAGTGGCCCAACACCACCAATAATACCTAAACTATTTTTCATCATTTCACCTCAATTGTTGGTGGATACATTTTGTATCTCTTATAATCTTTAAAGTAAATAACATTTATCCAAAAACGTCTTTTTAAATTACCATCTTTAGGATTTTTAAGTGTATAACTATATTTACCTTCTTTAATTAATTTTAAAGCTTTATTTAATACTTCTTTATTAGGAGCATATTTCTTTAAAACACTTTTAGGAACAGCTAACCATAGATGCTCATTAGTATTGTAAACGGTTTCTTTGTCTAAATTTAAAATATAATCTTCAACTAAATATTTAGCGAGATTGCACCCCGCGGCAACTGAAAAGTAACTGCTTCTTCCTTGACGGACATTGATTTCAAATAATTTATATTTACCATCACGGTAATCATATTTTAAATCAAAGTTGGAAAAACCCACATAGTGAATATCTTCTAAAAAGTTTTTAATTTTTTCATATATTTCATCATTTCCTGTACTAATTATGGCTTTATAATTACCAACACCGTAAGGCGTGTGTTCTTCTAAAATACACTGGCCCAGGCACATCATTTTAACTTTACCATCCTTATTAGAATAACAGTTTAAAACCCACATTGTATCATCATTGCCAGGAATAAAGTCTTGAACAATTAAATTAGACCGGTAATTAGAACTATAAATATTATTAACTGTTTTCTTTAACTCCTCTAAAGAATTTATTTTATAACTTTTTTCTTTCCCTGCAAAGTCAACTTTTGAGTAATCCGTACTACTAGCTGGTTTTAAAGCTACTGGAAAATCAAAAGGTAAATTAATATTATCTTTGTTTTTATAAGTAATGATATAAGTACTTGGATAATCTAAATTATATTTTTCACATAAGTTATAGAAAGATTCTTTATCTTCAAGCTTATCTTTTAAATCTTTCGTCATAAATGGTAAGATAAAATCTTTTTCTAATTCTTTTTTATTGTTTAATATTAAGTCAGTATACCATTCGGCACATGATATTAAAATAAATTTAGAAACATCCGGATGATTTTTCTTTATATCAAATAAAGTTTTTAAAAAAATATCTTTATTATATATATCGCTAACCGTTATAACATCAATAATTTTACTATACTGGGTTTCTCTTAAAGCTATTTTACCAATAGCTACTGATTTAACCCCATATTCATCATAAAAACTTCTTGCGATACCATACGCATTAGCGTCAGTTCCTAAAATAATTGGTAAAAATTTTTCTTTCATTTATATCACCTTCACTAATTATATAATATTTTATAGATAATGGCAAATAAAATAAGGGGATTTATTAACTAAAATAGGGGACTTGTCAAAAAGTGTCAATAAATTACAAAATAAAATAGCCTTAATAAAATCAAGGGAAAACGTGCGTCAAGTAATTGTCAATGTCTAGGTAATGTAAAAAAAGGTCAAAAAAAATCTATACAAATTTAGGTAGATGTGCTATAATACCAATTAGGTGATTGAGATGCTTGAAACGTTAAAAGTTACTTTAGATGCAAATACAAATATTACTCCGGAAGTCAAAGAAAATTTAATGGAGTTAATAACTGTTTTTGCTAATAATGAAGCTTTTAAAGATGTTGATTTAAGTAATCTAAATGAAAGACTTAAAACACTTAATATAAGACGCGAGAGTAAGTATTTAGTAAGGATGCCGGCCAGGTATAATGCATTTAATAATGAAATTTTAGTTAATGAAGAAATGATTAGTGAAAGTGATGTTAGACACTGGATGATGCATGCTTTACTCGGGGTAATTACTGGTAATGAAAACCGTTATGGTTTTACGACTACTGATAATGAAATAATAGCTATGACCGAAGGTTATACCGAAATATTAACCAATTATTTGGTTGGTGATATTGAAGATAATTATTTTACTGACGAAATATTAGTTACTAATTTACTTGGTAAAATAATTGGTGAAGATAATTTATTTACGGCATATTTTAAAAATGATTCTGAAGCTATATTAAGTGCGTTAAGGGAAATCGATGAAAGATTATTACAAATACTTGGTATGATGGACGAAAACTTTGAAGCTAGTAAAAGTAATAGTAGGCCATCAAAAGTATGTTCAATATTACTAACTTTCATTGAAATCAAACCTGAATTATTAAAAAATTATCCTGAATATTTTCCAACTACGGAAGAGGATTTTCCAAAAGAGCAAGCGATGGACGAAGCATCTAGACTTAATTTGGCCGGGTTGGTTATTTCGGAAGAAGATTTAAACCATAGCCGTCCTATTGAAAGCATCGATAATGCACCAGTTATGCAAAGTGTTAATACTCGTTAATAATTATTAAAATAAATGTAATAGCGAAGAACAAGAGGAGTAGATATATATTTATTAATAGAGAGTTAGTGGTTGGTGGAAACTAATAATAAAGTATATCGAAGGTAGCTTGGGAGCTGAATATCCGAATAGTTAAGATATTCCGCATTTTATGCGTTAAATAATCGAGGTAAGTTAAGACTTATAAAGTAAGGTGGTACCACGGTAATTCCGTCCTTATATTTATAGGTCTTTTTTTCTTAGGAAGGGATGCACTTATGAAAGCATTTGATAAATATGTGAGCAAATTTGATTTAAATGATGAACATATTAAAGCTAAATATAATCATTCGTATAGGGTCAGTAGTTTATGTGAAAAATATGCTAAAGAATTAGGGCTTAGTGAAGAAGATATAAAGCTTGCTAAAGTAATCGGCCTACTTCACGATATTGGCCGGTTTGAACAATATAAACAGTTTAAATCTTTTTCTGATAAAGATACTATTGACCACGCTGATTTGAGTGCTTCTCTATTATTTGACCAAGGATTGATAAAGAACTTTAATATTAATCCTAAAGATTATGAAACAGTAAAGTTTGCAATTATTAATCATAATAAATTAACTATTCCAGATACTGATGAACGTAAATTAAAGTTTGCTAAATTAATTAGAGATACTGATAAAATTGATATTATTTATATGCTTGGCTATTTAAAAGAGTTAAGTGTTAAAACTACTGATGAGCCAGTTAGTGAAGAAATACTTCAAAGTATAAAAAATCACGAAATTGCTAACCGGCATTTATGTAAAAATAGTTGTGACCGGATTGCCGTGATGTTTGCCTTTGCTTTTGATATAAATTATGATGTTTGTTTAAAAGAATTAAAACGTAATTATAAATATTTTTATAAAAGACTTAAAAACAAAAAATTTATTGATATATATTTAGAAGTATTAAAATATATAAATGAAAGGACTGATAAAGATGCTTGATAAAAAATATAATCATTTAGAAGTTGAAAAAGATAAATATGAAAACTGGAAGAAAAAAGGTTATTTTACTGGTGGTGATATGAGTAAAAAGCCATATGCGATTGTTATCCCACCACCAAATGTAACAGGTAAATTACACATCGGTCATGCTTGGGATACAACGCTTCAAGATATTATGATTAGGTTTAAAAAATTGCAAGGCTATGATACTGTTTGGATTCCAGGGATGGACCACGCTGGTATTTCTACACAAGCTAAAGTTGACAAACGACTTCGTGAGCAAGGTATTAATCCAAGGGATATGGATAGAGATGAGTGGTTAAAAGCAGCTTGGAGTTGGAAAGAAGAATATGCAGCTAATATTCATGCCCAGTGGGCTAAATTAGGTCTTGCGCTTGATTATAGTAAAGAACGTTTTACTTTAGATGAAGGTCTTTCAAAAGCGGTTAAAGAAGTATTTATTAAACTTTACAATAAAGGTTTAATTTATAGAGGAGAGCGGATAATTAACTGGGACCCAGTTCAAATGACGGCTTTATCTAATGAAGAAGTTATTTATAATGATGAAGAAGGAACTTTTTATCATATAAAATATTATTTAGAAGGTAGCATGGATTATTTAGATGTTGCCACAACAAGACCTGAAACTTTATTTGGCGATACAGCTATAGCCGTTAATCCTGATGATAAAAGATATAATCATTTAATTGGCGGAAACGTTATTTTACCAATAGTTGGGAAGAAAATTCCAATTGTCGGTGATGAACACGCTGATATTGAAAAAGGAACGGGCGTTGTTAAAATTACGCCCGCTCACGACCCTAATGATTTTGAAGTTGGTGAAAGACATAATTTAGAAAAAATTATTATTATGAATCCCGATGCAACAATGAACGAAAAATGTGGCAAATATGAAGGTTTAAACCGTTATGAGTGCCGTGAACAATTGGTTGAAGATTTAAGGGATGCTGATTTATTAATTAGTGAAGAAAAAATTATGCACTCAGTTGGTCACTCTGAAAGAAGTAATGCGGTAGTTGAACCATATTTATCAAAACAATGGTTTGTTAAAATGGATACTTTAGCAAAAAATGCTTTAGAAAATCAATTAAACAAAGAGACAAAAGTTAATTTATATCCAAAAAGATATGAAAAAACTTTAAATCATTGGTTAGAAATTACTCATGATTGGTGTATTTCAAGGCAACTTTGGTGGGGACATAGAATTCCTGCTTATTATAAGGAGGATGAAGTTTATGTAGGACTAGAAGCTCCGGGTGATGACTGGGAGCAAGACCCTGATACATTAGACACGTGGTTTAGTAGTGCTTTATGGCCTTTTAGTACATTAGGTTGGCCGGACAAAACTGATTTATTAGAACGTTATTACCCTAATAACTTATTAGTTTCTGGATTTGATATTATTTTCTTCTGGGTATCAAGAATGATTTTTCAAGCTTTAGAATTTACTGGAGTAAAACCATTTAATGATTGTTTAATCCATGGACTTGTTCGTGATAGTCAAGGTAGAAAAATGAGTAAATCACTAGGTAATGGGGTTGACCCAATGGATGAAATCCAAAAATATGGAGCTGACTCTTTAAGATTTTTCCTAGCTACTTCATCAGCTGCTGGTATGGATGTTAAATATGATGAACAAAAAGTAAAAGCTACTTGGAATTTTGTTAATAAATTATGGAATGCTTCTAGGTATGTTTTAATGAATGTTGATGAAAATCAAGAACTAAAAGATTTATCATTAGCTGACAAGTGGATTTTAACCAAATTAAATGAAAATATTAAAACAATTACCAAACAAATGGATAAATATGAATTTAATTTAGTTGGTGCTGAACTTCATACTTTTATTTGGAATGACTTCTGTGATTGGTATATTGAGTTATCTAAAACTAATATAAACGCTAGTAGTAAAGCAACGTTAAGTTATGTTTTAAAAGCTATTTTAAAAATGCTTCATCCATTTATGCCTTATGTTACTGAAGAAATTTATACACAATTATCATCTGCTGAAGAATCTATTATGTTAAGCAGTTATCCACAGTATAATAAAGATTTAGTATTTGAAGAAGTTAAAGAGATGGATGAAATAATAGAATTTATTACGAAAGTAAGAAAATTTAAACTAGAACATAATATCAAAGATATAGCTTTAAAAACAGATAATAAACTTCTTAATGAAAATATGGATGTTTTAACTAAATTATTAAAATTAAAAGATTTAAATAATGATAATTTATCAGTAGAAAATATTAATTTTAAAGGTGAAGTGATTGAACTTTACTATGATAATACTATTAATGAAGCAGCTGAAGAAGATAAACTATATGGTGAAAAACAAAAACTAGAAAATTCAATTAGCCGAAGAGAAAAATTACTTGCTAATGAAAATTACGTAAATAAAGCTCCCGCACATATTGTTAATGCGGAAAGAGAGCAATTAGAAAAAGAAACACAGGAATTATCAGTTATCTTAGAAAAACTATCTAAACTTTAAAACGCTATTGCATTTTGAAAAAAAATGTGCTATATTAGTAATAGAGAATAGAAGGGCAAGGAGGTGAAATAGATGAGAGGAAGCAAAGGTTTTACATTAGTCGAACTCCTTGCCGTTTTAGTTATCTTAGCTATTATTGCCTTGATTACGACACCAATTATTTTAGGTGTTATTGATAAAGCACGTAAGGATGGTGCTAAAGATAAAGCTTGGGGTTATATTAATGCTATTGAAGTAGCGTTTGCTAGAAATCAAACGGATGTGTATCCTGTAAACTTGCCATATACAAGTGCGGCAGGATCTTCAGCTACTATTAAAGCTTCAGAAGATCCTGGTGATGGTTCTAAAGTGGCTGTTAGTGGTCAAACTCCTGAAAGTGGTCAATTTAAAATTAATTCTGAAGGTGCTATTGAAGTTTATCAACTTGAATTTGATAATTATTATTGTACTAGCGATGTAACTTCTACAAAAATGTGTTGTGACCAAAGTGCGGCAACTTCAGCATCTGATTGTGGCCAAAAATCAAGTGATTGGTAGAAAAAAGTAATTAAGGTTTTATTTGCTATTTTTAAAGGTAGATAATACTTAAAGAATAAGAAAAAAGTGGGTGCAGGCCTATTTTTTTCGTGCTTGAAAAATCCTCTCTAATATGATATAGTTATACTAGAGGCTGATTATATGAAGAAAGAAAAGAATTGGGAATGGGTGCTGGCAATTGTTTTATTATTAGTTGTATTTGCTGTTGTAACCCCGACGATTGTTAATATAGTATATAAAGCGCAAGTAGATGCGGCAACTTCTAGTGCTGATGCGGTAATGCGAGCAACAGAAACAATGTATACTGAAAAAAATTTAACAGATGTTGTATCTCTGCCCCTAGAGGTTAAATATGAAAATGAAGAATATACAATATATTCGGATGGTAAGGAAATAAAAAGTATTGAAATAAAGGTTGATGGTAAAGAACCTAAAAGTGGTAGTGTAATTATAAATAAAGATGGAAGTAGAGTAATAAAAGATTTAACTTTAGGACTTGTTGTTTGTAATAAAGAAGCAGAAGACTCTGAACTAACCTGTAAATGGTCGGTATAAGAGTTTTTTTTCTATTTAAAATGTGGTATTATATTATACAAGGTGATATAGATGAAACAAGAAAATATTAGAAATTTTTCCATAATCGCACATATCGACCATGGTAAAAGTACGATTGCTGATAGAATACTTGAACTTACTGGAGCTATTAGTTCAAGAGAAATGCAATCACAATTATTAGATAATATGGATATTGAAAGAGAAAGAGGAATTACCATTAAATTAAATGCGGTTTCTTTAAGTTATAAATATAATAACGAAGATTATGATTTACATTTAATTGATACTCCGGGTCATGTCGATTTTTCTTATGAGGTTTCTCGTAGTTTGGCAGCTTGTGAAGGCGCAGTTTTAGTTGTCGATGCGGCTCAAGGAATTGAGGCCCAAACTTTAGCTAATGTTTATTTAGCTTTAGAAAACGATTTAACAATAATTCCAGTTATTAATAAAATTGATTTACCTAATGCTGATGTGCCAAAAGTAAAAAAAGAACTTCATGATACTTTAGGTTTTAGAGAAGATGAAATTATTTTAACTAGTGCGAAAACTGGTGAAGGTATAAAAGAATTAGTAGAAGCGATTATTGAAAGAGTACCAGCTCCTACTGGCAGTAAAAATGATAAATTGCAAGCCCTTGTATTTGATAGTTATTTTGATTCTTATAAAGGCGCAATTGCGTTAGTTAGAATTGTAAATGGTGAAGTTAAAACAGGCGATAAAATTAAATTTATGGCGACCGGTGCTACTCATGAAGTTGTTTCTTTAGGAGTACATACCCCAAAAGAAATGAGTAAGAAAGTTTTAGGACCTGGTGAGGTTGGATATATATGTGCTAGCATTAAAAGTGTCAGAGATATTAAAGTTGGTGACACGATTACTTTGGCTGATGCTCCAGCTTCAGAAGTCTTGCCTGGTTATAGACCAATGAAACCAATGGTTTTTTGTGGAATTTATCCAGTGGAAGCTAATAAATATAATGCTTTGAGAGATGCTTTAGAAAAACTAAAATTAAATGATTCGGCTTTAGAATTTGAGCCAGAAACTTCCCAAGCTTTAGGCTTTGGTTTTCGCTGTGGATTTTTAGGGTTATTGCACCTTGAAATAACTAATGAAAGGTTAGAACGTGAGTTTGGTATTTCCTTAATTGCGACTACGCCTTCAGTTGTTTATAAAGTGACTTTAACTGATAATACTATGATAGATGTTGATAGTCCGGCTAAAATGCCAGAAAGAGGAAAGATAAAAAAAATTGAAGAGCCGTATATTAAAACTAATATTTTAGTACCAACGGCTTATATTGGTTCAGTTATGGAGCTTTGTCAAAATAAAAGGGGAACTTTTGATAAAATGGATTATTTAGATGCAACAAGAGTTAATATTCATTATGATATTCCTTTGTCTGAAATTGTTTATGACTTTTTTGATAAATTAAAAGGAATGACTAAAGGTTATGCTTCTTTTGACTATGATTTTATTGGATTAAAAGAGAGCAATTTAGTTAAAATGGATATTTTATTAAATGGACAAGTTGTTGATGCTTTAAGCGTTATTGTTCATAGAGATTTTGCTTATAATCGTGGTAAAAAACTTGCCCAAAAATTAAAAGATTTAATACCAAGACAAATGTTTGAAGTACCAATTCAAGCGGTTATTGGTAGTAAGGTAATTGCTCGTAGTAATATTAAAGCAATGCGCAAAAACGTGCTTGCTAAATGTTATGGTGGCGATATATCAAGAAAAAGAAAATTACTCGAAAAACAAAAAGAAGGTAAAAAAAGAATGAAAATGGTTGGTAATGTTGAAGTACCTAGTGAAGCTTTTTTAGCTATATTAAAAATGGATGAGGAGTAGATTTATGCTAAATGAAGAACAAAAAGAAATAAAGAAGAAAAATGTATATCCATACACTTATTTAAGATTAAAAGGAAAACAAAAACCACAACGTTTTCTTTTTATACATAATCCTGAATATTTTGTGGTTTTAAATCCTTCTTTTAATTATTCTGAATATCGTAATGATTATATTGCTATGAAAAATGGCATTTATCAAGGTTATTTTGCTGATATGGAAGGTAATGAAAATATTAAAATATCTTTTGAAGATTTTGAATTTGAACCAACGACGTCTGAAATTATTCAAGCTAATAAAGATTACATAAAAAATATTAGAAATTTGCAACAAGTTTATGAGGATGGCCTAAATGCTGGTGATAATGAAGAAATATTAAATATGGTTATTACGGAAAAAATGAAAGACCAGGCGAGTGAACTTGCTGATGTTTTGGGAGAAGGAAGTAAAAAACGTTGATATCAGTTTATATACATATTCCTTTCTGCGCACATATATGTAATTATTGTGATTTTTGTAAACTACTTAAAAATGATAAATGGATAAATGATTATTTAATGGCTTTAGAAAAAGAAATAAAAGAAAATTATCAAGGTGAAATAGTTAAAACTTTATATATCGGTGGTGGGACTCCTAGTACTTTAAGTTTAAAGGAACTAGAGAAATTATTTAATATTTTAAAAATATTTAAGTTAGATAAAAATGCCGAAATTACCTTTGAAAGTAATGTCCAAGATTTAACAAACGAAAAATTAGAATTTTTAAAGGATAAAATAAACCGCTTAAGTATTGGTGTAGAGTCTTTTAATAAAGAAAATTTATCTATTTTAGGAAGACCTTTAGTTAATAAAGATAATATAATGCTAGCTAAAAAATATTTTAAAAACATTAATGTTGATTTAATATATGGCTTTAATAATGATAAGTATTTAAAGGATGATTTAGAAGAAATTTTAACTTTAAAAGTTCCCCATATTTCTCTTTATAGCCTTATATTAGAAGAACATACAAAACTTTATATTAAAGGTTATAATAATGTAAATACTGATAGTCAAAGTGAAGAATATATTGATAAAGTTTTAACTAAACACGGTTATAAACATTATGAAATAAGTAACTATGCTTATGAAGGCTTTGAATCAAAACATAATCTTGTATATTGGAATAATGAACATTATTATGGCTTTGGTTTAGGAGCTAGTGGTTATATTGGTAATAGAAGGTATGAAAACACCAGAAGTTTAAATAAATATTTAAAAGGGAATTTTCTTTTAGAAGAACATTTTTTAGATAAAAATGAAACAATTCAAAATGAATTTATTTTAGGCTTTCGTAAATTAGAAGGTATAAATATTAATACCTTTAAACATAAGTATAATATAAATCCTTTAGATATTGATGTGGTAAAGAGACAATTAAATAAAAAATTAATAATTTTAGAAAATAGTTATTTAAAGATAAATCCTAAATATTTGTATGTTTCTAATAATATTTTAATGGAGTATTTAACTGATTTGGTAAATAATAATATATGATTTTTATGTAATATGGAAGTCATACTTTCGGAAAGAAACACATTGACAAACATATGTGTGTTTGATATAATTATCACAGAAGGTGATATCCATAAATACATTAGAAAAACAAAATAATCTTTTAATTTATAAGGATAAGGATGGAAATATAGCTGTTGACGCTATTTACAAAGATGAAACTTTATGGCTTACTCAAAAGGGGATGGCTAAAGTTTTTGATGTGGATAGAACGGTGATAACAAAGCATTTGAAAAATATATTTGATACAGAAGAACTAGAACAGAAACAAGTATGTGCAAAATTTGCACATACTGCTGAAGATAGAAAAACATATAATACATTTTTTTATAATTTAGATGCTATAATTGCAGTGGGTTATCGTGTAAATTCGAAAAAAGCTACAGAATTTAGAATATGGGCAACAAAAATATTAAAAGAATATATGCTTAAAGGCTTTGCTTTAAACGATGAAAGATTTATTAGAGGAAATAAATATGATGCAAAATATTTTGACGAATTATTAGAACGAATTAAAACAATTAGAGTGAGTGAACGGATGGCTTATCAAAAAATAACAGATTTATTTATAGCAACATCAACAGATTATAATTCTAAGTCTGAAGAAGCTTATACATTTTTTAAAATAGTCCAGAACAAACTTCATTATGCTATTTCAGGCCATACGGCAGCAGAACTAATATATGGAAGAGCAAATTCTAATAAAGAAAATATGGGACTTACAAATTGGAAAAACTCACCTGATGGATTAATATATAAGTATGATGTAGTTATTGCCAAAAATTATTTAAATGAAGAAGAATTAAATAAATTAAATGATTTAACAAATATGTTTTTAGTGTTTGCTGAAGATGAAGCAAAAGAAAGAAATGTTATGACAATGAAAGATTGGATTGATGCCACCGATAATTTGTTAAAATTTAGAAGAAAGGATATTTTAAAGAATTAAGGAAATATATCTCATAAACATGCTGTACTTAAAGCAGAAAGTGAATATGAAAAGTATAGAGTTATTCAAGATCAAAAGTATGTTTCTTCTATGGATAAATTTTATAATAAATATTTAGAGGAAAGCAGTAAATTAGGTAAAGCATCAGATTAAATTATGGTAGTCTTGATACTTTCAAAGAAGTATAATATAGTATTATTTAGTTTAAAAATGTGATTGATAATAAAAATTATAATTAATCAAATTGCATTTATTACATATGAATTTAAGTAACGAGCAAAGAACGTAAAAATACAGTTTATATAGTAATATAGCTATTTCTTATTACTGAATATTTTACTAATTAATCACAATATTGCGCTTATTATTTTACATTTAACAGTATAAATGGTACAATTAAGTAGGAGGCTTAAATATGAAAGGTAAATTAATAGTTATTGAAGGAACTGATTGT